>NZ_JBHIPW010000071.1:0-10960 GCF_042196265.1 Bartonella sp. AP1QHHD | reverse complement strand
ACCGTGTGTAAAATCAGTTTTAGCAATGACACCAGCAACTGCTGCACTTGCTGGCTGTTCTACAATTTTTCCATCACGATTTACCTTTACAAACGGATCAACGATAATAGCGCGCTTTGAATCAAAATCCTTTGCTGCGCTAAGGGCTGCTTCATCTGTTGTGTTGGGTGCATCAAGCACCACAATGGCGCGTAGGCGTTCAGCAATGCCAATGAGTTCTGCTGCTACGGGGTTGGCAGTCGCACCAGTTCCATTCTCTTCAATATTCACACTGGAAGGGCGTTGATGTGTAAAGCCTGGAGCGATGAGAATGCGTGGTGTTTGTCCTACAATGGACCCCGCTCCAATCAAAGCATGAACACCTTCATAAGCACCATTTGCGTTTACACCACCTAGAACATTGGTGAGTGTTGCATTTTCATTGTCACCCTCGTTCACACGGACGACAACGACAATGGCACCCACTTGCTTGAAAATGAGATCAAGGGCATTGGGTAGGGTGCCTTGACGCTTACCCGTTTTATCCAGTTTAGCGGCTTGTGAAAGAGAGCCTGCTACCAAAACCGGTGTGTTGAGAGGGAATGCTTGTTCATCGGCATCGGGTGCTGTACCAACAATCCCGATAACTGCCGATTGTACTGCGCGAAGGGGACGGGTGCCGTCGTCAACCTCGACAACTTCAACACCGTGTAGAAAACCTGTTGCCATACTTTATGCTCCTTTGAAATATTGGCTAATGAAATGAATGGGAAAAAATGAGAGGCGAAAGCCGTTCTTGAGAAAGGTTTGTTTTCAACAAGCACTTTCTTTTTATAAATATCTTGACTTAGTACCAAAATGGTACTAAGATTGATAAAAATCAGGATACACTTATGAAAATTGTTAAAATCTCCACACTTCAAACTTTTTGGGCTCGATATCCTGATGCTGAACAACCGTTAAAAGCATGGGTAGATGAAGCTAAAAATGCGCAGTGGCGTTCTCCTCATGACATTAAAGAGAAGTATAAAAATGCAAGCATATTAAAGAATAATCGTGTTGTTTTTAATATTAGAGGCAATGATTATCGTTTAGTTGTTTCAATCTTTTATCCAGCAGGTTGGCTTTATATAAAATTTATAGGGACACACAAACAGTATGATGCAATTGATGCTAATACTGTAGAACTAAAGGAATTTAAGAAATGAATATCAAACCAATTCGTACAGAGAGAGAGTATCAAGAAGCTTTAGAAATTGTGTCTGCAATGTTTGACAATCAACCTAAAGAGAATACTCCAGAATTTGATCAAATGGAGGTTCTTGTGTTGTTGATTGAAGCGTATGAAGCAGAACACTATCCTGTTTCTCCTCCTCACCCGATTGAAGCTATTAAATTTAGAATGGAACAAATGAACTTAAGTGCTAAAGATCTCGTTCCTGCGATTGGTCATTTAAATCGTGTTTATGAAATCTTGAGTGGTAAAAGAAAATTAACACTGCGCATGATTAAAAACTTGCACCAACAGTTCAATATTCCACTAGAAAGTCTGATAGCTTAGGTTTTATACTAATTTATTTTTTTGAAAGATTTTTAAGGGGTTTCAAAAGGTCTTCAAAGATCATTTAAAGACCCTTTAATATGTATTATTTCTCGTTTTAGAAATCGCAATTTGAGATAATAAGCTCTTGAGCCGGCATTGGATTATTTGAACCACATGTATAAGATGTATTCACTTCTTTTAGTTTAAATTGGCTAAAGGTTTTTCGGATCTCTGGCACATCATTGAGAGACAGAACAAACTTTCCCTTTAATTGTGCAAGCAGTGTGGACATCGTCTGGTAATCCTCTCGCTTAAACAAATCCTTGCCATAGCAATTCTCAACGCCCCAATAAGGTGGATCAAGGTAAAACAAGGTCGTTGGCCGGTCATAACGCCTGATAAAATCAAACCAATCTAAATGTTCAATAGTGACACCTGATAAACGCCGGTAAATAAGCTTTAAGAACCCTTCAAGTTTGAAAGAGTTAAACCGTGCACCACGGTGGGGATCAACTCCAAAGGTACGCTTTGCCACCTGCCCACCAAAACTCAACCGCTGTAGATATAAAAACCGCAAAGCTCGCTCTAAATCCGTAAGCGTCTTTGGATCTTGTAACGTAAAACGTTGAAACGCCTCACGGCTGCTAATCTGGAACTCCAACAGATCCATAAAAGGGTGATAATGGCGTTGCAACACCCGAAAAAAATTCACCACATCGCCTGAGCGATCATTGATGACTTCATATAAGGGAATCAATTTCCGCCTAAAGAATATTCCTCCCATGCCAACAAAAGGTTCGGCATAAGTGCGATGGGGAATGCCTTCAATGATTTTGATAATGGTTTTTGCCAACTTGATTTTGCCACCAACATAAGCGGCAGCTGGTTCTATAGGATCAATAGATTTTAATTTTTCTTTACAAAGTGTATCCATCATTTTTTAACACTCTTTCATCTATAGTAGCCATCTTCTCACTGTTTCCAAGTGATAAGAAGTGGCTGCGATGTTAAGTTGTGTTACATCGGGCGGGTGTTTCTCAAACTGTTCCCGTTGGCTGGACTACCAGCCCAGCCTCTATTTTTTCTTTCTTTCTTTGGTTTGGAGTTTCTAGGATAATTCCTGTGATATATCTGCTTGATTTCTCATAGCGATAGGTTATCAGAGCGGCTTGCCAAGAGCTGTTAATCTCTTTACAAAACTTTTGGAATAGAAGAGGGAGCACGCCGTGATTTCGGGGCTTCTTCTAAAGATAAAGAATGATTTTGCTATAGTGCGATAGAGAGTATTTACTTTTGTTGCCATTTTGCTCTCCAAATCAATAGAGAAACAATAACAACAAGAGCTGCCTTTCATAAAACTGACACTGTCAGTCAAAAAGCTCTTTAAAGGGCTTTAAAGGGCTTAAAATCATACAAGCCAGCTTATACAACAGCTATCCATTTGACTTGTGCTATTTTTAGTTTTGTATTTAATCTTTCCATAATCTTATGAGGACAGCGCCATCAGCTCCAGCGCCACTTGAAGAAGAATCGGCATGAGCACCAGCACCACCACCACCAAAACCACGCCCTGCTTTTCCCGAACTATAGGAACCTTTGCCGACTCCTCCAGAGCCACCACGTGATGTATCACCTCCAGCATCGCCTCCATTACCGCTTGTTTTACTCGTAATTCCATTCGTTCCAGCATAACCATTTCCGCCTTTGGCAATTCCTGGATGTTCATCCGTTGCTAAACCAAAGTTTCCACCTGTTCCTCCAGCACCGCCATCGCCTGAATAGAAGGAAGTATTATCTTTACCAAATCCCGTGTGAGTGCTAGAAGAGTAAGTACCCCCACCACCATGTCCTCCTGTCGCCGTAATAAAATTTTTGCCAACGGTTGTTGTTCCTCCAAACCTACCTTTTACATTCCATCCAGAAACAGAATCTCCTCCTTTACCAATTGTGATATTCTCATGACCCTTTAAACTCGCTTTATAACCATACCATACCGTACAACCGCCACCGCCGCCACCGCCTCCTAAGTAATAAGAATAACCACCCCCACCACTGCCGCCGCCACCCCATGCTTGGATTTCGACTTTTGTGTTATCCGTTACCCAATCGGGCCATTGAATTTTTCCATCCTGTGTATAGAGCAATTCAGCATCAGCAAGAGCCGGCCAATTCGTGATTTTATCGGTCAAATCTTTTTTAAGACTCTTTATCTGTGCCAAGATGGCTGCATCCACTTGTGATTTGGTATAAACAAGATCATCATCAACTTTAAGCGGTCCTTTAAGCGTACTTCCACTTGTGCTTAAACGGGTAACCACTTTCCTTTTTGGAAGACCGAAGAAGTCAGATGATACATTACCCAAGATCTCCAAGTCGTCACCCATGGTGACTTTACTGGTAAATTTATTATAACTTTGCCATTCATTTGGGCTGGCTAAGCGACCATAGCTTGTGAGATCTTGATTAATCTTGGCTCTAAAATCATCAAGCCCCACGATATCTTCGGTTTTATGTTGGTGCGCACCTAATAGTGAAACAGCACTGCCAAAGGTAAAGTTATTGTTGCTTGATTTATAGAGAACATAATTGTTGGCGGCATCTTTTGCGCCTTCGATATCGCTTAAATCGGCAAAAGTGAAGGTTTTATCCGCTGCCATTTTGCCATTGAGAGCGCTTTCTAGATTTGTGATTTCGCTTATGGTATGCGTGTGTTGTAAAGGTGCTTTTTCGTTTATCTTTTCCTCAACAGCCAAAAGAGCTTGATCAATTTTGGTCAAGTTTTCCCGCAAGATTGGGAATTCAGAACTGATAAAACGCCCCTCTTTAGGCAATTCCATGTCGAGTTTTTTGGTTTTGGTCATCTCTGTTCTCCCATCACAATATGCCAGCGCCAAAATCACTCACCATGGACCGCGCTGCTGGTCCACCGGTAAGAGTGAGTTTGAGGCGCGCTTGTTTGGCTGTTTTGTCACTGCTCACAAATTTTCGTTCTGTCCAAAGTGGTTCAGCGAGTTGTTCTGTTTCGTCAAGTTTCAAAGGGGTGAAACCACCATCATCTAGTTGCATCTCCAGTGAAAAGGTTGCACCACCCGGTAAAAAGGTTTTGATATAGCTCGTTAACCTTGCCTTTTCACCAAAGGCAAAAGCACGCGTGACATAGGTCGCTTCCTTATGGATCTTTCCCGCGATCAATTGAACAGGCGCAAATAACACCGGTGAGAGTTTCTCTGTTCCTTTAAGAATAGCGCGAAGCTTGATCTTTTCACTGATATATTCAGTAAGACTGAGCAATTGAAAGGGAAGGAGTTGATAAACCGTGCCGTTGTTTCTTTCAATTTCAAAGATGACAGAACAATCGCTTGAAGGCAACTCAATGGCTGCGCGTATTTGTAAATCAGAGCAGTCCACAAGATCAAAAGTGCCTAAATCGACAATCTTTTCTGTTTGCCTATAGCGGGCAGCGAGCACCCGAAAGGCTAAAGCCTCATCTTGATGGGCTGTCCAACTTTGTGCGTTAACAGAAGAAAAGCGTGGACCGGTCACGTAAGGGTGACTCGAGACATATCTCTGGTGTTCTGCATCAAAATCTCCAAGCTTTGCTAGTGAAACAGAATGATCCGCATCATCGGTTTTAATGACAAAAGCCGTTAAGCGGTCATCCATCACAAGGAGTGGTACATCATAGCGTGCTTCTGCCCAACCTAGCTTTGCGCCCTTCATAGAATAAAAGCTTTGCGCTTGAATATCGGCGGTAGGATAGCCGTTTTCTGTGGTCACCAAATCAATCACCAGATCATGGTTCTGATTGCCGATTTTGCAAAGATGAAAGTCAATACCGGTGATTTGCCGTGTTTCATCGGGGGTAAAAACTTGCGCTTGTGGGTCCACTTGCGTCCATATCTTCACCGTGGTGGTGCGCCGCATCACTTTCACATCAATCACGCCTTGACCGGTAAAAAGCCCCGTTGCAATGGTTTCACCTTTTCCCCTTGCCACAACGTTTTTTGTGCCAGCCGTAATATTTTGTGGAATCGTGAAAGCGCCCTCAAGGGTGCCCTTGCTATCGGCAATAAGGAGACTCTTTGGTAAAACATTCACACCATCAAAGGTAAGACTTTCCAAGATTTCGCTACTGCCAAAACCTTCAATTTTAAAGTGAAGGGTAATTTGTCTTAAAAAGTCGATTTGTTCTTGGTGTGTGTTGATGAAATTATCGCTTACTTCTGTTCTACGTATGGTACTGCCGCGATGTTTTCCCATAATGATTTGATTGGTGATACCCGAGAGCCAATCGGTGCGTTGTTCATGCCAAAAGTCTGTTGCGGGTTCAAGGGTTACTGTACCAGGCAGGGGTGCAAAATTTTGATAAGGATTGATTTTTTCGCAAGCCGTTGTCAACTCTTGCGCAATGATCACTTCATTTGTCCAGTCAAGGGTGACAGGCGCTTTTAAAGGAGCAGTATAGAATGTTGGGTCAATGGCAAGCTGCAAAATGCCGTTGCCTACAGCCCCCGTTTGTTGAAAGCCTTCATCTCTGTAACTATCATCAAGAAAAGGGTCTGCAAACATGCCTTTTTTGGCAACAGGTTCTTTAGAGTCAACATTGCTTTTAATCCGTTCTAATTGCATCAGACGGTCAAGCGAAAGCACCCGTTGAAAATAGCGCCACATTTCATCATAGGGGGCAACACGGGTGCCATCATTAACCACAACCGGCGTTTCAAGCCAATTGTTGGTAATGGTTGCAAGGGACAACACATCATCAGGGACACTGGGTGCCATGGGATGATCTACTGAGATACCTTTGATGTAAACCACATTGCCCCCTGTGTTCAGTCCTATGCGGTCAATGCGGGGGAGTTTGTAAGTGTAACTGACGATAATATCACCACCTTGCGCCCCACCTGAGACAGTGATTTCCTGCGCTGTTACTTTATCAGCCGTGATTTTTGCGCGATAGCGGTAAGTCACCTTATAGCTGCTCCCTGCTAAAGGTTCGTCTCCCACCGGTGCCCAATCAATGGTGTCTCCTGTTTTTTTAAAATCTGTGCCTTCTTTAAATTCCTTGCTTCCTTGAACGATTTTGATAAACGCGGTGATGCTTTTATCAGGAACACCATCACGCCCAGCGGCAACGGCACCACGGGTGACGTTAACGGTTTTTTCTTTTGTCAACAAAAGAGACTGAATATCGGCAATAGGAAAATAATAGGGTTTAAAGGTGAAACTTGTTTTCCCTTTTGGGGGCGCAAAAATATGCGTTTCGCTAGGAACAACGCTTGTCGAAAAATCCTCTGGCTCTTCATGGCGCAAAGCCGCTAAGCGTTTGCGTTTAAAGCCATTGATATTGGCTTCTCCTTCTTGAATACTAAACACTTGGCAACCATTATTTGCTCCCAATGCGCTCACACGGCAGCCACTCACGATATAATGCCCATGGGCGCGGTCGTACGTCGCAATAGCTTGCATGGCGGGTTCAAGCAGTGAGGGCGATTTTTGATCAATCAGAACACCATCTTGTAAAATATAAACCGGAAAGAAAGTGCCATTCTGCGCATCCTCTTTCAGTGCCCAAACAAGCTGTGCTGTTTCGCGTGCCGCTCCGGGCTCTCCTTCTGCTAAGGTACCAGGGACTTGCCCCAAGAGCTCTGGATCATCTTCGTGTGTTATCCATTTTTTTTGCAGCTTCACACCAATTTCCAAGCGCCCAATCATGGCAACATTGTTGAGTACAGCTGGTGCAACGGGGAAAATATCGCCGGCAATATAAATCTTGCCATCCGTTAAAGTGACGGTCCTTGTGTCTTTGTTGACAAAAGCATCAGCCCGTTCAACGCGGTCTCCTTCTTTTGCCACAAGGCGCCCCAAGCGGTCATGCCGCCCCCTTATAATGGTTTGAACCTCATTGAGTTCACCACTTTGAATAAAGGGACGCGTGCCATAAAACACCACGCTTTGTTGTTCCTCTTTGCCGCGAGATCTGTCAATTGCAAAGGGTAAACCACTTTCATGCTTCATATTAAAACCTCAATAAAATCTTGAATTGTTCGCGAACATCGGCACGCAAAGAAATATTGATGGGTGTTTTGAGTATCTCGACACCACCATTCAGTTCATTGACGTCACACCAAAGCTTTCCAAGGGGGATATCTTGTTTGGGAATGCCGTGAACGAGAATAGAAACAAATGCTGCTTGTTTGCCATCAACATCGTGAAAATCTGTGCGTGCTGCCAGAAAAAGCGCCGTGCCCATCGAGGAGGGCTGGAATCTGCCGCCACAATGGCTATACACACCATCCAAAGCTTGTTCGACAGGCGCTACAGCATAGCATCTGCGATACCCAATCACGCTATTTTGGCTGTCTCTTAACATGAGATAAAGCGTGCGACCATGAAACCATTCTGCCATAAGCATATCGCGTTCATGTTTTTTGACCGAACACCACGGAAAATTTGCCAAATCCCAAGGATAATCAATTTGGTTCCAGCTTAACTCCTCGTCAAAGTCATCTATCCAATTACCAATAAGCCTGCCTTCTTCTCTTGTGAGCGTGTGATTGATCTCTGTTGTGCGCCCAAAGGAAAACAAAGTGCCCCCAGCTGTTAAGCGAACACCGCTTTCATACTCCAACATGCTGTCATCAAGGCGTGACATATTGCATTCAACAGCTTGCACATCATACCCCGCAACACCACGACGAAAATCGGAGCGCAAACTTTTGGAGAGATCTGTAATCGCTTCAATGGCTTCAAGCTGTGTTCGTTCAGGCAACTGATCAAAATCAAGTTGAAAGGAGTTCCACCATGCTCGCCCCGTCCAAGCGGGTATAAAGCGTGCCGAAATCTCTAGCCATTCAAGCCCCATCTCTATTGCCGCAAGTGAGCCACGTATCCGCTGCCATTGAAGCCCTTGATCAATCAAATCATAGAGGTTTGGAACATAAGGTGTCAGTTCACCAAGCCCGTATTCTTCAATCAACCACGGCAAGAAACGGGGAGGGCGTGTGATCAGTTTTGCGCGTGAAATCCCCAAAACAGAACCATCAATATCTTGATGAAAATCGCAAGCATCAGCAAGGCGCTTTTCAAATTCCGTCGCGTTTGTGGGAAGGAGGGAGCCAACCATTAGCGCGCCCGCCCTTTAAAGTTTAAGGTGATTTTGCCAATCGATAAGATTTCTTCATCACAAACCATACTGTCTTGTGTTGGGGTAATGGCAATGACTTTCTGAACACCAGGGATCATCAGTTTTGAAATCCACCACGAGAGGCTTAATTCACGACCAATGGCTTGTTCTTGTTTCCAAGCCGTGCGTAAATTTGTTTCCATTGTTGTGAGAATTTTCAAAGATGTTTCTGGTAACAGCCAAACATCTGCTTCTAAATCCAGCACTTTTTTGACAGCAGCGTGAACAATGATTGTATCATTGGTCATGATGATATTTTTTCTGTGAAGAGCTTGTGAAACTGCTTGTATGAGATCTTCAGAGGCTGTTCCTTCTTCATTATTACCAAAAAGAGCAACATAGATGGTTGGGTCTTTGCCTTTACGATAGATAATGGCATCTTTCACTCGACTATCGGCTGTTAAGGCGATAAGTTTGTAATAGGGTTCTGTTCCACTTCCGTTTCCTCCACGGGCATGAAGCTGTATGCGTTCACGATATCTCTCGTCACTTTCACCCTCCATGCGGGCAAGACCATGCCAGTTTCCCAAAGCATCAAGAGATTCACCGGTTGCAAAATCAAGAATGTTGTTGCGTGCTGCCTCGTTAATACGCTGTCTTAAAAGCAACTCTCGATAGCTAAAAGCCTCTATGACTTTTACGGCCGGATCACTTTCAAGAATGGTATATTCAGGCAAAAGCTCTTTTAAATGGACAAGAGCAGCAGCGCGTATTTCTTCAAAAGAAAGTTCTGTGATGATGTCTGGTTTTGCAAGCACTCCATTCATTTTATCAATAATCCTTCCATGGTAATGGGCTTGCCGGATGGCAAATAAATGCCTTCAAAGGATAAAGAAACGTGTCCATTCTCACCCCTTTTAAAATCAATTTTTTTCAATTTAAAACGCGGTTCCCACTTGTCTAAAGCCTCAGCAACAGCAGCATAAAGAGCAACAGCAAAAGCATTATTAACCGGTGCATCAATGAGTTCAGCAACACGTGAACCATAATCACGCCGCATTACACGCGAACCAATCCGCGTTAACAAAATATCAAGGATTGATTGACGCAAATGATCAATGCCGGTTAATGGCTTTCCCGTTGTGCGGTCCATTCCACTGTTCAATTGGGACCTCCTGTCATAGAACCACCAGGGGAAACACCGCCATGAACATGTGTTGCTCCTACATTGGTGCCGTTATGTCTTAATCCACTTGAATGAATGGAAACATTATTTCCAGAATGAAGAGAGAGACTATCATTCGAATTCAGTGAAATGCTACTACCTGCCTTCAAAGAGATGCCGCCTTTTGCGTTTAAATTTATATCGCTTTCTGAAACAATCTTTATGCCATCTGGTGCGGTAAGCTCTAGCTTGCCACCATCACCTTTTAGTGACACACCATCAGCGATTGTCAGGATAAACTTTCCGCCGGATTTGATGTGAATTCCATAAGTGTTTTGTTCATCATCATATTCAAGGCTGGTTCCATCAGGGTATATCGTTCGGTGAATGCTGCCCTTATCGGCTGCTTGATTAGCATCTGTATGAAGTGAACCAATAATCACCCCTTGTGATAAATCCCCTGATGACGAGATAACAACTACTTGCTCTCCAACATCGCGTCCTTCATAAGAACGTGTTTTACCGGCGCGGGCTTGGGTATCTGGAATCCAGTCACTGACAAGATTGCCACTTTTTACCCGATAGCGTGCGTTTTTATGGTCGACATGGCTAATCTTCCCCACCACAACCATATTGGCCACACGTCTCTTTAGATCTGTGATTTCTTTATCGCGTCGCTCTAACATGTCCACCTTCAATTTTATGGTATTTGTCTTCGTTTCCCACACCTGTTTCGGGTTTAAAACCGACAAGGGGTTCAACGATTCTTGCTGTTACACTGCCTTCTTCTTCATTCATGTTGGGGATATTTGTCACATAAATGACTTCAAAGGTTAAAATTGCACCGTGGAGTGCTAAAGCGCCATTATCACCAAAGGCAAAAGCAATATTTTGCAGGCGGCATGTTTCAACTGTGTTGTTGAGATTGGGATTAGCGTAGAAAACCTCCTCAACTTCCCATGCTAATTGGTCAACAAAACGCGCTCCATCTTCACATGTCGCATAACATTCAACATCTAGCGTTAAAACACGCCGTCTTAAGCCAAAATCATGTCCATCTTCAATTGTTTCACTTTGTGTTGAGATATTAATAGCTGGCATTGCTTCAATAAATAAATTGAAGTCACGCATATTGAAAACATTGTCA
>NZ_JBHIPW010000070.1:0-1607 GCF_042196265.1 Bartonella sp. AP1QHHD | reverse complement strand
GTCTCGAAAGGTCCCTGTTTTAGGGTTAAAGGAACGGTATTTTTTCTTGCAATATTGAAGCCAATCAGATTCTAATGATTGTTGTACTGGCTCATATTCCACCGTTTGCGGAGCTTCATAAATTATCTGTTCTTGTGGAACCTGTTGATATACAATTTGATGCTGTGGTGCGGTTTGATAAACAACTTGTGGCTGTTCTGATTTTTTAAAAATTTTGCCAAGAAGTGCACCTGCTGCAAGAGCAAGAATGCCCATTGCTAAAGCTTCTCCTGAGTTATTTATATTAATACTACTGTGTTTTGTCTTTTTGCGCTCGACATAATGATATGTCTTGTGTTCAACATGATGGTGTTGTTGTGCTCCCCATTTATGGCTAACATAATGACGCTTGTGGGGATTATCAAAAGAGTGATGTTCACTATGAGAAAAATGGGAGCTAAAATTGTGAGACGGTAAACCAGCCTCCCTTCTCATGTCATAGTTATGATACCATGCCATATCCGCAAGCGTTGGATCTAATGGCATCAAAACGGTTACAGTAGACATTGCTGATAATACCGCTAATCTGATCACTTTTTTCATAATGATGCTCCTTGTGTAAATTCGTATTTTTCACATCCTACACGTGTCAAACTGAATAGAGCCTGAACAATTTTGGACTTTATTGTGACAAAAAAATAAAAATTCATTTAGTTAAAACTATTATCAATACAGTAAAATAAAATCATGACAGAATTTTGATTTCAATTAATGTACTCTTCTTAAGGTTAATTAAGCAGCTTGTATTTAGAGCACCAGATTTTTTACTATTGGTTATAAATTATTTATTGATGAGTACTTTTTTATTGCTTGATACAATATGAATTGAACAATAGGTGTATGAACAAAAGTTATCGTTTTTTATTATAGGCTTATGGTGCTAAGATAGAACCTTATTTGTGTGATTGAATACAGTCCTGTTTGACTACTCTCTTGTGAGGCTAAATATTGAGTTCGATATCATATTATAACTGTATAAATATAATATATTGCGGGAACTTTTTTTGATATATGGGAAACATTTTTGTTGGGATATGGCTGTTAGTTTGACAGTATTGGCATGACAAAATGCATTTGACACAAGATTGCTGATGAGACGCGTGAAGGCACGTGGGCGTGCTTGTATTTGTGTAGGGCTTTCAATGGTGTAGGAAAATTGACGTTTGTGAAGATGCGCATCGGTAGAGAATTTTTGCATAAGAGCATTTAAATCAAAAGTTTTAACATACTCACTTTCTTCACTACGGGCAAAAGCAAGGTAATCTTCTAACATATTTTGCATGTCGCTCACATCTTGTTCAAGCGGCTTGATATCAAAGTCAGTATTTGCTAACGCTTGCTGAAGTTTAAAACGGGTGAGAATGGTTCTTAAATCATGGCTTATACCCGAAAGCATCATGGGGCGTTGTTCGATATAGTTAGAAGATGGTGAGTGTGTGTATTTTGCTGGACATGAGTTTAGGGTTTTACGTACACTGGGGCATTCCCCTGGTCATGTTATTTATTTCAATGAAAAAGAGCGCTTAGCCCTCTTGGGTGATGTTCTCTTTCGTGGTTCTATTGGACGT
>NZ_JBHIPW010000069.1:0-4327 GCF_042196265.1 Bartonella sp. AP1QHHD | reverse complement strand
TTTGACATCATCAAAATCTCTTAAGGCTCTAATTCGAGTTAAGAAATGACCATCGATATATTCACAATCATCAATAAATTCATATTTTTTTGCAGGCTCTTGTTGATTAACAGACGTGGTTTCATTTGAAATATTAGAGATAACGGGGGTGTTTTTTGATATATTTTTCATAATTAAAACCTTACTGATTAAATGTTTGTTATTGGCATCTCTATAGAGGCGCCGGGTGCTAACAAACACGGCAGTAAGTCCGTCGTTACACTTTTCCCATAAATGGGTATTGTATGGTGTAACTACACCCGACAAAATCACTATATATGCTAACAAAAGCATAAAAGATAGTCAGTTTTTAATAGGATTAGGTTTATCGCAACCTATTCGCTTACTGTTTAGTGTTGTTAAGCACTTGATTATTTATATAGCAAAATACGTATTTATTGTCAAATAATATTTTATCTTTTTTGATATTTTTTTTATTTTTTAAATACGTTGTGTATTGATAATATCTTATGCTTATTAATTGTTTCTTTTATATTTATGTTCTTTTAAAGCTATATTATAGGTTTTATTAAACGATTGCGTTATTTTCTGAATCTATACATTTATAATATTTAGAAACGCTCTCATAATGCGTATTTTAAACTTTATAACCTATCAATTTTGTTGCTAAATAAATTTTAAGATTTCTGTTAATTTCTTTTAATAATACATTTTAGACTTAACAGCCTTTATAGGGACTGTCTTTATAAACAAATGCTTTCATTTGCATTTTTGCATTCTCTATAGCTGTTATGTTCTTTATAGCCATGGCATCATTTTTCATGTTCATAAGAGAAACGATAAATAGGATAATTACGATTTATAGACTGTTATGAAAACATCTCAATAGAAACTGATCATTATAGAGATGAGCAAAATCCCTTTTAATAAACTTTTGTCATTTTTGTCAGTTCTTTTTAGAACCTATATCATTTTTTTTAAATGAGAGAAAATTAAAATCATTATATTTCAATAAGTTAAGTTTTATCAATTTTTCAAAATACAACTTATTAAAACAGCCATAACAAATAAATACAACTGTAAATATATATTTGTCAGTTTATGTCAGTACATTGAATCGACAAAAGTGATCATTTAGTGAATGATTAAAACATGTCTTATGAAAAGCATATAATCTTTTAAAGCCTTTCAAAAGAAAGGGATTATAATCATAATAAATGCTATCAAGACCATTATGGTTATGAGTTTTGGAGGTGCTTTTTACGCCCCCCTTTACATATTTTTCAATAAAAAATAAAAGTCATTATATTTCAATATGTTATTTTTTATCAATTTTTCAAAAAACAACCTATATCAATAGTACAACCTATAAATTCAACTAATGCTCTATGTTTTGTAAGGGTTTTGGGGGGGTAGAAACATTCAAAACCTATAAGTAATATAAGAAAATGAATATACATAACCCTCTTTAAACAAAGCTTTTGAAAAGGATAAAGCTATCATTTTAGATTACGGTTTAATCTTTTAAAGGCAATCCAAATAAGAGTATTTAAAAGTACAAAGCCTTATTTTTAGAATAACGCATATTAGGATTGTATGTAAGCAATCTAACAAGAGAGGTATAGATTATGGTTATAAGACCTTATACCGCTTGTAAGGTTATCACACTCATTATGTGAGCATGCTTTAATAAGCTTATTCAGTTTCTCTTATTTCTAATTTTGGTAAGTTCTTAACAATCTTCATTGTTTCTAAACTTACGGTAATAACCCTTTGAAATAACTCTAGAGGGTAGGCAGGGTTGCCAACGGTTTCAACAGCATAGTGATTGGCATCATTCACAATACCACTCTTTTTATCAGTCTTTACACATTGACGCTCCATAACCCATTCAAGAGCGGGTTTACCATTAACGATATACTCATAAGCTTCAAGAGGGATGTCTGTTATTGTGATATTGCTGTTGTAAATAACTGTAGATTTATCCTTTTCCTTACTATTCTTAATTTTTGCGAATTTCATTTCTGTAACGTAATAAAATTTTTCGGGATTAGAGATCTCTGTTTGTTTTGGATTACCCTTTTTAAAGGTCACTGGATAAGGCTCTACAGTTTCATAATTCACGTGCAAATGCCCTAGTTCACGTCCAGCATTAACAAACTTCCAAAAATCTTCAGCGCTTTTTACACAAGGGATGCGAGGCAACTCTTTAGAGAGGTTATCAGCATAACGGGCACGATAATCTTCTGAGTGTAAAATCCCATAAACATAATAGAATAGATCATCCTTAGAGATTTTTTCATTAGGATAAGCAGCTTTAAAATGCGCTAGTCCCTCATCTGTAATGGCATCACGCCTCTGTAAACCAGCTGTTTTGTTTTCCTCTATAGAGTTTGTAAATAAATGGGATTGTTCCTTGTTTTTATCTTTTGATACCATGCTATCTTCGTAAATATAGAGTGGAAAGCATTGACCTGTATCTATTGCGTGAAGGTTAGGTAAATCCTTACTCATCAAAACAGAAAAACCACTTCTTGCTCCTATGCCTGTAACTTGTATTACTCTATTATCAACCGCTTTTCTCATAGGGAATATACGCGGCATTTGTAAAACCATTTCATTGAAAGTACGATTATAATAGAGCCATTGTTGTGTAAATGGACGGTAAAGACTTTGAATAAGGCGAGTTTCTTCAAATTCAAAAACCTTTCCTTTTACCAACTCTTGTTTAAGTGCACGACTCCAACTGATCTTTTCAGCATTTGTATTAACAAAATCATTTACAATATTGTTACGTGTTTTACGGTCAGCATGTGGATGCGTATCATTAAAACGTTTTACTTCGCTGTTATAGAAAGCAATCATATCACTCATATTTTTTGCTAAATCTTTACGGCTTGAGTTGTATGCCCAAGCATCACGACTGGTTACGACACCACAAGAAAAAATTTCAAACAGCTTTTTATCGTGTTCTTTTTTATACCCTAAGACTATAAATGTCTCAAAACTCTCATCACGTTGATTTATCCAATCACCATGTTTATCTGGTATAATTATTTTCCAACTTGATTTATTTGTGACACCATTAATGCTACCCAAATAATTAAGTGCAAAAAGTTTATCTTTTGTCGTAAGATTATCACCAATGTCATGATAATAAATTTTACAATCTCCAGAAACATTGGGATTTTTGATAAATAATGTCACGGCAATACCAGTCATACTACCACTACCAAAAATATTCTGTCCTTCTTGAGCCTTCCCATTGCTTAACATATTTTTACGAATATCACCCCTCAGATTGAGAACATAAATACTTGTAAATTCTTTGGCTAAAGATTTTCGTAAACTGTCCATTGCTGGTTTTTCTATGTAACCAGAACCAGAAACAAAACCAATAACACCACGTTTTTTTATACGGTCACTAGCCCAGCGAATGGCACGGATATAACTATCATACAGATTTCGCATAAGATTTGCATTCGATTGAGCAGCATACGTGTCACTGATGCGTTTATCTAATAGCGGATAAGGACTGTTCTTAGCATTGTCATTAGCACTTTTCTGTCCCACGGAATAAGGAGGATTGCCAAAGATCACTTCAATATTCAAATTTTTTTGATGCTCTAAATATTCACTGTTTTCCTCTAATAAACCTTTCATCAAATCTTGTTTTTCCAGCATCCGAAACGTATCGGTTAAGCCAATATGCTTGAAAGGGATGTAATCTCCTTTCATAAGACTATGATAAGTTGATTCAATATTAATGGCAGCTATGTAATAAGCCAGTAAAACAATCTCATTGGCATGGATATCATGACGGAACTTATATTCCATATCCTCTGGTTTTATGAGATTTGATTGTAAAAGCCTTGTGATAAAGGTACCCGTTCCAGTGAAAGGGTCAAGAATAGAAACTCCACGTGACCCTAAGCTTTTTCCAAATTCATTACGCAACACATCATCAACAGAATGAATGATAAAATCAACAACCTCAACGGGCGTATAAACAATGCCAAGCCTATCCGTGGTTTTCTTAAACGCCTTGGTAAAAAAATCTTCGTAAAGTTTGATAATAAGATTTTGTCTTGCCTGTGGTTCGGTAATGCCAGAGGCACGGAACTTTACGCTGTCATAAAACTCTTGTAATTCTTTGGATTCTTCCTCAATATTTGTTTTATCGAGTTCTGTTAAGATTTTTTCCATTGCTTGCGAAATGGCATTGTTTTGTACAAATTCATTGCCCTCAAACAAGGCTTCAAACACGGGACGCGTTACAAGATGTTGCGCTAACATCTCAATCGCTTCTTCTTGCTTTATCTCACTG
>NZ_JBHIPW010000068.1:0-6030 GCF_042196265.1 Bartonella sp. AP1QHHD | reverse complement strand
GGGGGAGGTAAAAGCCATTAAGGTACGTAAGTCCACACACTTAAAGGGCGCTCAAGGATTAAATCTAAACTCAGATTTTCTCTCTTTAGGGAGTTAAGACTTGTGTTTTTATCATAATGACTAGCTTCTCCATCATTATATTTTTTTCACGAGAGCTTTCCAAAAATAGTACACCAGCTAGTTTGTTCTTTAAAAAATAATCAAGGCAATACTTTTGCACCATCCTCATTCGCCATTCTTAAGGGCGGCTTTTGCATTTACAGAAATTGCCCACTGACTTTAGAAGCGGAGCCTAAAAACGCGGGGAAGAGGAGCACCATAGAGCGGTGTGACTACTCATGTTGTCCATGCTATAGAAATATTTGGTTTTGTAGGGTAGAAGCAGCGACCACCCCCTTTAATGCTTTTTAGGCATTAAAAATGGCACGAGAAAATGCTGGTAGTCGTGATATGGTTTTTTATTATGGCTGATCCATGAGCTCTAAGATATAAATTGAGAGAGAATGGGCGGCATTAAAAGTTAAACGCGCATGGCGAGGTTTGAGATTGATTAGTTCGAAATCCTTTTTTGAGCGGCCGTGCGCTGCACCTTTCTTGTTTCTTAAATTCATAGTACCATGCACAACTTGATACAGACCGGATGTGATCATTTTTAAGTCATTTTCATCTAGATCTTGATTTTTTAAGTTTTCTTTCTTCATATCGTCGGGATGGATCTTAGCTTTCTTAACGACTTCTTCCCATAAAGCAGGCAGATTATTACGGGCGTTTTCTTTATATGAGATAGAATGGTGGTCGAGATAAGCTTTGCAAGAGGCTTCCAATAGATTTGCTGCAAATAGAACCGCCTCCCTTGGATCTTTTTCTATATTTTCTAATGCTCTTTTTACTTCGATTTCTACTGCTGAAAGGCCTTTCTCTGCAATACGTTTTTGTAGCTCTTCTGTAAAGAGGAGACCAGCTTTTTGCAATTCTTGTGTGGAGGTCAGCTCCTTCTTGATAATATATCCTCCACGCTGATATTCCAAGTCATATTCCTTTAACTTTTCTAAAACTGTACGTTTATCTTTTTGTAACTGTAAAATTTTTTCATATAATGATGGATTTAATCCGCTTGGGTCTGGGTCATAATATTCTTTTTCTAAAAAATCCCCAAGCAAGTTACCAAGGACTTCAAGCGGTTCTTCGCATTCCACATTGATTGCACGTAGCCATGCTTTAACTTTTTCGGATTTTGTACCTTCTGGAATCTCAGAAGGAGCAAATGATGCAATAAACAAGTTATTTAACTCCTTACACGTATAATGGTACGCAAACATTGGAGGAAGTAGTCCAATGATTACAGGAGGGATTTTGTTTTTCTGAGATATTTTTTGCGGAGACGATAATTGCATTTTATGGCTTTATAATATCAAAAAGTGGTGTGTGGAGTGGTTTTTAGAATATAATTTTATTGCCTGACCTTGTATAGAAGGTCGGGCAACAATTTTGTGGTTTATATAAGATTTGTGAAAAAGAAATACTATATTGTGTTTTAATTTTTTCCTTTCATTGTTATAGCAGTGAAGGGGGTGGATAATGTGTGATAATTCGAAAAATATAGAATGAGAACAGAAGTATAATTTTGTATTATCGTAACTGCAATAGCATTCTTTATTGGCAGATTGTTTATTGGAGAGAAGGAAGCAGGCAATGCGCATAATCCCTGAAAGGAAGGTTTTGTGACAAGAATTTCAACAATGGCATGTTACTAAATGTTGTGTGTGTTCTTTGCTTGTCAGAAAAAGTAGATGGGGCTCTTTATTTGCATAACCGGTGGAGAGAACAAGCGGGCAGGGGATCGGTTTACCAAATTCTTTTATCTCTTTAAGCTTACTGTTTTCTATAAAAAGGCTGTTTTCATAATATCCGCTGTTAAATCTCGTATATTTGGTAGAAATGGAAATATAAACGTTTATTGTGTCTGTAAGGGAGCTTGAAGCAATGAAGTTATGTGTAAAAGAGTTCTGAAAAGCTTCTTTTGTCCGTAAAACTTATAAGGAAAATTTAAAGGCAGGAAAATGTTAGAGAAATCTAAGAGTACGTTGTGAAAATCAAGAAACAGTCTTTTTAGAGATGGTTTGCTGTCTGTCATCGTGCTTCATGATTTTCAATGTTTTTAAAATTTCTTTCTCAATGAGAGAGGGCTTTTTTATTAAAGCGGGGGAGATTTGTTATGATAGTTAACAATGAAATGGAGAGAAGAAGCTGCTTTACCAGCTGTTTTTGTCGCTTCAGTTTCATTTGAACCTATTGCGGTTATGAAAGCATAGTGATTCAATGACTTTGAAAAGGGGTGAATAACATTATCAAGTTTGCAATACAGTGCGATTTTTCACATCGCGGTGTGTGGTAAAAGATGATTAGCATTTATAGGGGCGTGCGCGGGGGCGGGTTCTATATTCTATGCTGGTGCTGTAGGGCGTCTGTTAGCGCATTTATGGGACTATTCCGCATTGAAACGCGTGCTTAATTTCGTGGATCTTTACAAAGGTCTGATCAGAAAATCCCATATTTCAAGAGGTTTTTAGAGGGATCTAAAAGCACAGAGGTATCATAAAATTACAAACACCGTACGTTACTGGAGGTGATCAATTTTAGAGATTAAGGAGCTTATCGGTTTAGTGTTCTTTCATAAAAATGATGAAGGCTGTGGTCACGGTATCAGTGTGTTGGTTTCTCGAAAAGTGGTGAATGCTGTATGATTTTATATGCCATTGCCAATGTTATGGATATGGTGTTCAAATAAAGCATATCATAAATCGGAATTCTTCTCTTTACGCGATAAGAGGAGGGCTAGGCAAAACAGTAAAAATGCAGAGATAGAGAATATGAAGAATACGATATATGTTTGGTTTAAGGACAGGTATTCTTCTGTCAGCGAATGGATCAAAAAGCCAGCGAATATACCCCTAAGGCACCACCTATTTGCTGTAATATGCGTGTGATAACGGCTGTATCTTTGACGTATAAACTGTTGACATATTGGATGGGGGCGGAAAAGCAGACAATGGTGGCGATGCCAAGTCCTATGCCTCTTAGCAAGAATCCAGGTCCATCCATGCTTATATTATAGCCGAAGCATAATAACCCAAAGCTTGAAATCACCAAACCAATTCCTATCATGAAAAAGGGAGATTTTTCTTTCCATTTTTGGTAAATAAATTTCCTGCCAATCCATGCACCCACTCCTTGCAGAGCAAGGAGGGCACCGATGATGAGAAGGCTCTTTTCATAGTTTCCTCCTATGGCAACGGCTAGTGGGAAATAAACGAGGAAGCTATAAAAAAGAAATGAAGCAACAAGCCCCATGATCATGAGCAATGTGTAGCGCGCATTTTGAAATCCGCTAAAGACGATTAATTTGTTTTTTGCTTTCTGATTAGAAACAATGAATAATATGAGAGATATCACCGCTATAAGTGCTAGGATAAAGAGGGCGTTGGGGTTATTGATGTTTTTGGCTTCTGTGAGGTAAAAAAATGAAAGAAGCGATATGGAAAACGCTAAAAATGCAAATAAGTTAAATTTTGTTTTTGTTGATTCGTTGCTCTTTAAATGTTTTGCTCCAAGGGTGAGTGCCAATAAAATAAGCGGAATATTGATAAAAAATAACAAACGCCAAGACACATACTGAGCAAGTGAGGCGCCTACCAGCGGACCAAAGGCAGGAGCGAAAACTGTTGGTATGGCTATGGTGCCCATGGCTTGCTGCATGCGTATCTGTCCAAATTGTAATGCAATGATGGTTTGGCTAAGAGGCAGCAAAAGACCGGTCCCAAAACCTTGAACGATACGGGCAGATATAATGGTTGGAAAATTATAGCTTAATCCTACCCCAGTGATCCAAGCATAAAAATGAAGCTTGCAAGGAACCAAGTTCTTTTGATACCTATTTTTCCTTGCACAAAAGCTGCCATCAGTAGTCCTGGCACGGTGGCTAGAAAATAGGATGTTACAATCCATTGTATATTATTTCCTTCCACGGAAAAATAATGCGCAAGGTTAGGAAGGATGACATTAACAATGCTTCCGTCCAGCAGAGGAAGTATGCTGGAAATAATTACGGTATATATGACATACTTTTCTGATTGAGTATAGGAATCCACCTTTTGCATGATCATGCTCCCTACAGATATTCTTTAAAATATTGGTCCCGCTCTATAAATTACAGGCTTTGAGAATTAATACGCGTTTGTTGGTTGCGATATTGGGATGAATGTGATTGGAAGTGCTGATGGTCCCCAAATGCTTCTCTTGTGTACAAACTCCTCTTCCTCCAAAATGAAGCCATCAGTTAAGCTGATTTTGATGAGTTTATCGAGGTGTCTGTTTACTGTCAATTCACTTTGCATGAGAGCAAAAGCAGAACCTACACGAGACGTGCATGCCTGCTCCATTTGCATTTATTATTTAACATGAAAAATGTTAAAATCTTTATAAATCAAATTATTGACTTAAAAATCCAATGTTTGTTGATAGATCATTTTTATGCTTAAATGATTGTTTGGGTGTCAAATGTATTCTCAATAGTTTATAATTTTCTTTTCTTAAATGTGCAGCCCTTTCTGGAAAATATTCGATAATCTCTTGATTGTTTAATAAAAATTAAAATCGGTTATAAGGAAGAGCTTGTAAATTATAGAGTAGGAAAAAGTTGCATTTTATAAACAACAGGGGAGGGTTGTTTCCATAGCCCAAACATTTTTTCAAGTTGTTGTGGTATCTTTTTGAATTACTTGATCGATAAAAGTTTCATAATTATCAGAAACAATATATTGGGTATTTTCTCCTAAAGCTTTGAAATGTTCACGACCGCAATGGATTTTTGCTTTTTCCAGATCGCGCAACATGTCTTCGAAAATACTTCCTTTACTTTCTACAACAAAATACAGTTTTTCTTACCCATCTTGCTCGAATAATACAGCCCAATCGGGGGTATATGATCCAAGAGGTGTATCAATTTTAAACCATTTAGGCAGTTTCGCATAAACTTTAATCTCATCGTTTTTTTCAAACGATTGTGCAAAACTGAACTCAATATCTGAATCATAAATAACATGATCATAAGTTGATTTATCAGTTTTTGTCATATTCTTTTATAAAAAAATTTGCTTTTATATTTATTAAAATGCATTTTCTATTTTATTTTTTCATATAATTAGCCAATGAAGTTTTTGCTCTAATATCACAATTTGTAAAAGACTATTTTGGTAACTCAATATGAAATTTTTTATGTCGGTTTCTTGTATTGAAAGCAATGGTACGATTTTTGATATCTGTATAAAAATATTTACAAAAAAAATTTTAATAACGCATGATTATAGAATTTTGTCCTTTGTTTGAAGCATGTAAAGTTAAACCATTGTTTATTCATAGATTTTGTGTTCATTATTTATTTGATACATTTAATCTAGAATGCAAATTGTATTCGTATCCTCAAACTAAAATACTGGTATTGAAGTGGTGAGAGTGTTGCTTTGTTGAGAATAGATAATTTGGTAGGTTAGTATTCCCTTTGTATCAGAGAATTCAACTTATTCTCTCATATTGTGTGTGGATGAAATGTTAACCGCATAATGCTTCCTCTTACATGAGATGTAAGATTGATATGGTTTACACATTGAGAAAAGTTGTTGATCGTAGAGGAATATTTTTCTGCGAAATTTGTTTGGCTTAAATGGAAAAAATAGAGCAATAGCCGCATATTTGTTATGCTGTAACGCATATATATAATCGATGGAGTCAACACTTCATTTAAGAAGTTTTTTAAAGGAAAAACATAAAAAATAGAATTATTGAAAAAATCTTTTATTTTGAAGCTTGTTTCTCACGATTATAAAAGCTTCCATGTGGATTTCGAAAATTCTTGTTGTGTTGAAAAATATACAAAAATCAAGAAAATTTTGCAAAAAAGCTGCACTATGCGTGCAGCTTTTTATGTATTTGCTTTAGAGGTAGAAGTTTTAAAGCATGAAAGTGTCCTTACGG
>NZ_JBHIPW010000067.1:0-1219 GCF_042196265.1 Bartonella sp. AP1QHHD | reverse complement strand
AGCGACGACAGGCAAGGGGAATGCGTCGAAAGAAGAGATGATTAAGGCGGTGCGTGCAAAAGGGCACAATCCGAAAGATGATAACGAAGCAGATGCTTTAGCAATTTTATATTTAGTTAAAGAAAGGGAATTGGGGTATGTCCATTAAATTACCATGGACGAGGCTTTTTGCATACAAATGGCTTCTTACTCTTGGTTGTTTGTCGCCGACCGAGAAATGTATCTATGTCATGTTGCGACTTCTAATGCTCCATACTGGTGAGCCTATTTTAAACAACTTAAGGGTATTAGCTCGTTGGATTGGTTATCCAGTAGAAGAGTTTGAAACAGCTTTGAATTCCTTGATTGAAGGTGGATTCATCATACGTTTAGACAATGGTGGGTTGTGGAATTCAGAAGTTGAAAAAGAACTCAATAACGTCACTGAAGAGCTAGATAATTTCACTTGCAATAATAATAAAGAAAGGGAGGTGAAGTATGTCAACTAAGTTGCCATGGACGAGGCTTTTTGCAGACAAGTGGGCAATTGTTGTTGATTATTTGCCTGCTGTAGAGGGAAATATCTATATGCGATTACGGTTACGTATGTTGCATACTGGTGAACCTCTTTTTTATAATATTAAAGTTTTATCTAATTACACTGGTTATTCAGTGAAGAAGTTTGAAGCGGCACTGAATGTTTTGCTTGAAGAAGGATATTTCATTCGTTTAGCAGATGGTCGCTTGTGGAATTTAGATGTTGAGGAAGAACTCAATAACTCTAATGAGAATTTAAATAGACTCTCAGAAAAAGCTATAAAAGCTGCGAATACTAAGAGAAATAAGCAGAAAGATAATTCATCAAGAGAACATGATGATGTCATCATGACATCATCACGAGGTCATGATGACATCATGATGAGTTCATCACGACAACACATTAACATTAACATTAACAATAACAAAAAAAATAAAAATATTATTTTATCAAAAAGAGAAATTGATTTTGAAAATTTAGAAACAAACGATTTGGTTGACGAGCCAATCGAGTGTGATGATGTTCAATCAGAACAAATCAAAACGATAGAAACCAAACAACCAATCATTCGCGAGCAAAATACCAACACTTCAAACAAAGCTAACAACCGATGGCAAATTGACGAAGCGATGATTGCGAAATTGCCTTCACGAAAAGTTAAAAAGGTTGGAAAACAACTTTCAGAAATCGTTGATAAGATAA
>NZ_JBHIPW010000066.1:0-4429 GCF_042196265.1 Bartonella sp. AP1QHHD | reverse complement strand
TCACGTCCTTTAGCAACATTTGATCAGAGCGCTATTGGAGCGGTTGTTACAGCCCCTGATGCTGACAACCAAGTTTTTCCCCTCAACGAGCCTGTCCTTATCTTTAGCCATGAGACAGAAAAAATCCAAAAGCTTGGGCGAAGGGGCACAGCTCTTGATGTGATTAACGCCGTGCGCGCGCAGGGGATTGAGGCACAAATTATCCTTGTGCGGGTAGAAGAAAAGTCAACCATTGCTGAGACACAAACCGAAATGGTGGGATCCAATACTCACTTGACCGGTGTGCATGCCTTAGCGCATGCTAGAGGGCATTTAGGTGTGGAACCTGGAATTCTCTTAGCACCAGCTTATAGTGCAGGGCGCCTTGATAATGGCAAAAACCCTGTGGCAGACGCTTTGGAACAGGTTGCAGAAAAGCTACAAGCGATTGCCGTGTTCGATACGGGGGGTAAAAACACGGAAGAAAGCCTTGCCTATCGTGCAGATTTTTCCTCACGCTTTTGTTATTTGATTGATCCCTTTGTACGGGTGGCAAATTCTGATGGAGGTGTTAGTGTTAAACCCGCAAGTCCTTTTGCAGCAGCCATGTTTATCAAACGTGATAAGCAAAGGGGCGGTGTTTTTTGGTCTCCTTCCAACCAAGATGTGCATGGCATTTTAGGGACAGCACGCCCCATTAGCTATTTTGATGGGGAAATCGATCATGAGGCAAATCGCCTTAACCAAGCCGATATTGCGACCTTTATTCTAGCACGGCTTAGCCAAAATGCGCATTTAGATAATTCTGGGGGACAAATGGCTGCCAATGGACGTATTTTATGGGGAAATCATACCACCTCCAGTGACCCATTGTGGCGCTTTGTCAATGTGGTGCGCACCCGTGCAGCCTTGGAAAAAACCATCATTAACGGTTTCCGCCCTTGGGCCAATGATGAGAATCTGACCGGTCAACATGTTATTGCCATTACCCGCTCTTTGACCAGCTTTCTTGATGATATGATTGCGCGTGGAGCACTGCTGGGTGGTCGGGTTTGGTTTGACCGCGATTTAAATTCCAACAGCAATTTACAACTGGGAAAATTGCGGGTGGAATTTGATGCAGAAGAAGTGCCGCCTCTAGAAGATTTAAGCTTTGGCAGCCGGCGCAATAGCGCTTATTTTGACCGTCTGGCGCAAGATATCCAAAAGAAAATGATTTATGCCTTTGGCGATACGCTAGAGGGTTATCGCAAAGCAGCAAGGAGCGACATATGACTTTAAGAATTGTTCGCGGTTTTACCCTGATTGTTGATGATGATGTGAATCTCCATCTTGATCTTGAAACCCTCAAATTACCTACGTTGGAAGAAATTACAGAAACCTATCAACCGGGCGGCTCTGATATGCAAATTGATGTGAGCGGTCTTGGTGTCAAAGCTTTGAGCATGCAAATGAAAATCCGCAGCCACACCCCCGAAATTATCGGTATTTTTGGTGGTCCTCCTGGTCTTCGTCATAAATTCACAGGCAAAAAACATGTGATCTCTGAAGAAGATGGACGCGAGCATGAGCATTCCATTGATGTGACAGGGCGTTTGGTCAAAGTGGATAGTGAAGGCTTAACGGCTGGGAAAGCGACAGGCTATGATTGCGAGATCAAAAATGTTTGGGACTATACGGAATTTTGGGATGGCTCTGTTTTGCACCGCTTTTCGTTCAAACGGGGCGGTTGGCTTGTCCGCAACGGGCAAGAGATCGGTTCTCGCCGCCGCTCTATTCTCAATTTATAAGCTCTCATTATTGATAGCGTTCTCATTTATAGGAATTGATCATGACAAGTTTACAAACCAGCATTGACGTGGAATTGCAGGTTCCGTTTCTTTATCAAGATAAAGGTGGCAAAGAATCTCTCTGCAAGAAACTGACCTTTTATCGCCCCACTTTTAAGCATGCCAAGCAATTAGCGGTGCTCATTGGACCACAATTGACAGAGCTGCTGCTTCCTGAGTTTGGAGAGCAAAAAACCACTTTGAGCAATGATGTGCTTATCACGAAGCTTTCTCAAGTTTTGTTCACAAGTGAGGCAACAGAAGGCATCACAGCACTTTTGGCTGATATGTCACATGAATCTATTGAATTGATTGATCGAGTTGATGTGATAGATATTGTCGCAATATTGAAGGCTTTTTTTGCTTTTTTTACGCAACGCCAATCCTCTCTGCCAGACAATTTGGGGCAGAACTAGCCCTTTATTATCACTGGGCGCCTTCAGAGATTAACCAGATGGATTGGCTGGATGTGATTGCTTATCGAGAAGAACTCGCACGCTTTAAAGCCCAAGAATATGAAAGTCATCAGTTAGGATAAAGAATCGTCATGGATGTTTCCCTTGTTGTGCGTTTTGTCAATCATCTGCAAGAGGGGATAGCTTCTGCCAAGCGTGATCTTGCAGCCTTCAGTTCAGATGTTGCGCATTTCCAAAACAAGACAAGGCAACATTTTAAAGGGTGGTTTGACCCGGAGCACCTGAGGGAAGCAACGGCAAATGCGGAAAATGCTTTTATCCAAGCGCGGGGGCGTATGGTGGGTGCCATTGCGCAAACAGCAACCTTAATTGCACCGCTCTATAAAGCCATGCAATTTGACCAATCGATGAAGGGCTTGGAAAAGGTTCTGGATGCCCCCCTTAATCGTTTAAAAGAATTGCGTCGTTTTGCGCTTGAAACTTCCACCAAGATTCCGCTAGCGGCACGTGAAGTTTTGGAACTGATGACCAGTGCCAACCAAGCAGGCATTGGTGAACAAGACTTAGAGGCTTTTAGCATTTATGCCGCTAAAGCAGCTGTTGCTTTTGATATGACGGGGGATCAGATTGGGGAGCGTTTTGCCAAATTGCGCAATGTCTTTAAGCTTAATCAAGCAGGCATTGAAGATCTAGGCGATGCTATCAATCATCTCTCTAATCACATGGCGGCAAAAGCCAGTGAAGTGTCTGATTTTACCAATCGTGCCACCGGTGCGGCAACCATGTTTAAGTTGACAGCGCGCGAAACCGCGGCATTTGGTACAGCGATGATTTCTGCTGGGATTGTTCCAGAGAGTGCCGCGCGTGGTTTTAATGCCATGAGTGCGCGTATTCAGGCAGGAGGCAAGCATATTGAAGATGCCTTTAGCAATATTGGGCTTTCTCGCGAAAAATTCATGCAAGATCTGGACAAAGATGCCACCGGCACCTTGGTACGCTTTTTTGATGTTTTAGCGAAATCCGAACAGGGCATGCGTTCGCTGATTGCCATTGCTGGGCGCGATTTTACTGGTGATTTTGCCAAATTGGTGGGTAACCCCGAATTGTTAGGGCAAGCTTTAGATTATGTGAAAGATCCACAAGTCTTTAAAGGCTCTGTAGAGCAAGAAGCAGACAAACAAGCAACCGGTGCCATGCGGCAATTTGAACTCTTACAAAACCGCATTGTGGCTTTGGGGATTAGCATTGGTGAAGTGCTTCTGCCTCCTCTCAACAGTTTGATGGAAAGTGTTGGCAATTTTACCAATGGGCTTATGGCGTGGGCGAATGCCCATCCCACTTTAACAAGCGCCATCATCAAAACCATTGCAGCCCTTATGGCTTTTAATATTGCTCTACGGGTTTTGCGCTTTACTCTTGCCGGTACACGCCTTGGGCTTCTTCAATTGATCACGTCTTTTATTAAGCTTAGAGTACTCAGTCGTGGTGTTGCTGCAAGCTGGCGTGGCTTAGCAGCCGCAGGGCGCTCGCTGGGTTTGCTAACCGCGGGTCTTGGGGCAAGTTCACTCCGACTCTTACGCCCCATGACCTTGTTGGTCGGGGCTTTACGGGGGATTGCTGTCTCAGGAAGTGCATTTGCTGCCTCTTTTGGTTGGATCGGGACAGTGATCAAGTGGTTGGGGCTGGTATTGCCTCTGTTGCGGGGGCTATTTTTACCCCAATAGGGGCTATGGTTGCTGCTGTTGTGGCGGTCATACTAGCAGCTGGTTTTGCTTTGTGGAAATATTGGGATCGTTTTTCTTCATTTGTCAAAGGCTTTGCACAGGGGGTCATACGGAATTGGGGGCGTGCCTTTGAAGCCGTCATGCGCTTTTTTGGTGCCGATACCACCACCATCACCAAATGGAAAAACATCATTGCTGCTGCTTTTGATCTCTCTTCCCATTGGCAAAAGTTCAAACAAGGGCTTGGCGCTGTTGTTCAAAGCTTTGAAGGTTTGTGGGAGGGCGTTAAACAAAGCCTTTCCAACTTTTGGCAATGGTTGAAGAGTTTTTTTACACAGGAAAAGCTCTCGGAGGGTGCCAAGGCTGATATGGAACAAGCCGGCGAAGATCTGGCCAATTCGATTGTCGATGGTTTTATGGCACCCATCACAAAGTTGAGCGATTTTTGTAAATCTTTGCCCAGCCGCATTAAGGGGTGGAT
>NZ_JBHIPW010000065.1:0-2057 GCF_042196265.1 Bartonella sp. AP1QHHD | reverse complement strand
AACCCATGGATAAATTGGCAATTGAAATGCGTGCCAAACGCTTCTGTTTGACCATAGAAGAGGCTAAAAATCCGCTTTCCGGTACCTATATCGGGCGGCTTTATTTGCAAGGCGAAATAAATCAAGACCAATATGATGCTGCGCAAAAATATCTTGAAGTGAAAAATGACTATTCGTGTGCAAAAGGTTTGCCAAGTGCTGTTTATGATAAAATGCCCTCATCTTCTGATGAGACAGCAAAAGAAAAATGGATTAAATTTGCAACAGAACAGTTTTCAAACATGCAAGAGGCTATCAAAGAAGCACAACACCTCTATAGACAGTATAATCTTTATGCCGCGATACAACATCTTGTTATAGAAAACCAAACATTACCACATCTTGTTAGTTCTTTGCGTATTGCTCTAAATGCTCTCCAGAAGTATTTTTATCCAAAAAATAAATGGTAAATGCTTTAACGTATAAACGATTTTTGGGAACGGAATATTTGCATCATTTGTTTGTAAAGCAGCATATTTAGGTAAAAAAATAAAAAAAACACAATATATTGATTTTTTTGTTGACAATATGTGAAAAGTCGTATTTAATGACGCTGCTGTACTGGTCGAATTGCGTCCAAAATTCAAAAATATCCTCTAAAAATTTAGTAAAATGTGATCTTGAAACGTGGCTAGAAAGCCCTGTTTTCTGGGTAATTCTGACTAATCTATTTTTCAAATAACAAAAATCAATAATTGACTAATGATGTCATTAATTATGACGCAAAAGGAGCAATGATGAAAGCTGTCATCACTAAGCCAATGTGTGTTGTTGGAGACAATAAAAGCACTGTTCGCTTTGAACCATCAACACCCAATAATCCATTTGTTGAAGTTTCTAATCAAGTCTACGCACGTCTCAAGCGCGCCAATGCTGCAAAACTTTTTGTTGACGTCAAGACAACAGCAAAAACAGATAAGGCAATTGAACAAATTAAACAGATAGAACAAGAAGCCGTACAAACATCGTCTGAACCAGTGACAGAGGAAATTCCACTCGAACAGCCAAAAGCATCTAAAGCTTCCAAGTNCCCTCGCCTTAATTGGGCTCTGCGTAATGCTCTAAACACTACAGCAAAACAAGTTGAACGCTTCACTGAAAAGCAAGTTGCAGACATCTCATCAGCCCAAATAAAGCGTATAAGAAGAGGTGTTTATATTAAAGAAAAGGCGACAGCAAGGTTTCTTGAGACAGATATCATTGGTTCTGTAACACCGATACCTCTTAAATTTTTTAAAGCAAACGAAACAAAACGCGGCGTAACTTACACACTGTTTGGAAAGAAAGAAATCTTACCCCATGGTTTTATCAAGGGAGGCAGTTTTCCAAAGCGTGTTGAATTAAAAAAGCTGAATGGGAATGTGTTTCAAAGAGCGGATGGAGATAAATTTCCCATTGCAAAACAAGAGGGACCTTCAATTGCTGGGGTGATGTCCAAACCAGAGATTGCAAGTGCTATTGCACAATATGCCAATGAAAGATTAACCAAAAACATACAGAGACAACTTTCTCGTCAAGAATACGCTGCTAATAAGAAAGGCTAGATCCTGTTCTCAAGCTTTATCTATATATTCCATATCCTTATGAGTTTAAGCATTACATATTCTTATTGCAATTTTAAAAACAGATTATCACTTATGCTTTGTTTTTTCATAAAAAAAATCAATAAAATCAATTCAAAAGGTACTTCCCAGCGGGTTGGCTTCGTTGCGGGGCAGGACAGCGCGAACTATCGCTAGCGACAGAATTTTCAATTTGACTGTACATTGTACACATAACTCATTGATAAATAACGAATTTAATGTGTTAAGTATTTCCTTATCGTATTAAATCTTGTTTTTCAGTTGGTACCGTAAATCTCTCTTTATCCTAATACGCCGTAACCACCTCCTTCTTAGGACAGAAAAGAAGGCAAGGAGCAACTATGAATAAGAAGAATCGTGAGGGTCTATCGGTTCGTGCGTTTGCGAAGAAGATGGGTGTTTCACATAATGCAGTGGTTTCTCGGATAAAGACAG
>NZ_JBHIPW010000064.1:0-146978 GCF_042196265.1 Bartonella sp. AP1QHHD | reverse complement strand
GAGGTCTTCCCATGATCAACGTGACCAATCGTACCAATATTAACATGCGGTTTTGTTCGTTCAAACTTGCTCTTCGCCATTTGAGCTCTCCATTTTCCGTCCAAGCCAAGGACTAAGTTAAAAATTAATTACCAACCTGAAATTACGCGTATTTCTTTTGAATCTCCAAAGCAACAGCTGAAGGCACAGGCTCGTAATGATCAAACTGCATTGTATACTGCGCACGCCCCTGACTCATAGAGCGAAGAGTATTCACATAACCAAACATATTTGCCAAAGGAACCATTGCATTCACAACCGTTGCAATGCCGCGCGCTTCAGTTCCTGAAATCTGTCCCCGACGAGAATTGAGATCACCAATAACATCACCAACATAATCATCTGGTGTAACAACTTCCACCTTCATGATCGGTTCAAGAAGCTGTGCACCAGCCTTCTTTGCCCCATCACGAAAAGCCGCACGAGCAGCAATCTCAAAAGCCAAAACCGAAGAATCAACATCGTGATAGCCACCATCAATGAGAGTCGCTTTTACACCAAGCATAGGAAAGCCCGCAAGAGGACCTGACCCCATAACACTCTCAATCCCTTTTTGGACACCGGGAATATATTCTTTAGGAACAGCACCACCAACAATCTTTGACTCAAAAATAAAGTCATCACCATCATGAGGCTCAAAAACAATTTTCACACGAGCAAATTGACCTGCACCACCCGATTGTTTCTTATGCGTATAATCAATTTCCGCCATTTTAGTAATTGACTCACGATAAGCAACTTGAGGCTGCCCAACATTTGCTTCAACCTTAAACTCACGCCGCATACGATCAACAATAATATCAAGATGAAGCTCACCCATTCCAGCTATAATAGTCTGACCAGATTCCTCATCCGATTTAACACGAAATGAAGGATCTTCGGCTGCTAGACGGTTAAGAGCAATACCCATTTTTTCTTGATCTGCTTTTGTCTTCGGTTCAATTGCAATCTCAATAACAGGCTCTGGAAATTCCATCCTCTCCAAAATAACAGGCTTCAAAGGATCACAAAGAGTATCCCCTGTTGTCGTCTCCTTAAGTCCTGCAAGAGCAACAATATCACCAGCAAATGCTTCTTCAATATCCTCACGAGAATTTGAATGCATTTGAAGCATACGCCCCAAACGCTCTTTTTTCTTTTTCACAGTATTCTCAAGAGAAATACCTTTCTGAACTTTACCTGAGTAAATACGACAGAACGTCAATGAACCAACAAAAGGATCATTCATAATTTTAAAAGCAAGCATAGATAACGGAGCATCATCAGAAGATTCGCGTGTCGTCTCAGCCCCATCCTTTACATCAATACCCTTAATCGCCGGAATATCAATTGGAGAAGGAAGATAGGAAACAACAGCATCCAAAAGTGGCTGCACCCCCTTGTTTTTAAAAGCCGTACCACAAAGAACCGGATGAAACTGAACTTCTACTGTCCCCCTACGAATGAGAGAAACAAGCTGCTCGTTGGTTGGCATAACACCTTCCAAATAAGCCTCTGTCGCAGCTTCATCAACCTCCACAGCCATCTCAATCAATTTCTCGCGATATTCTTCAGCTTTCTCCTTTAACTCAGAGGGAATTTCACTTATCACTGCCGAGGCACCAATAGAACCATCCCACTTTAAAGCCTTCATTTCTACAAGATCAACAACTCCTTCAAAGTCATTTTCAGCACCAATCGGCAACTGCAAAACAAGCGCTTTAGCACCTAACCGAGAACCAACCATCTCCACACTACGATAGAAGTCAGCTCCTATTTTGTCCATTTTATTAACAAAAACCATACGAGGCACGCGATACTTCTCAGCTTGCCGCCAAACAGTTTCCGTTTGAGGCTCCACACCAGCATTTGCATCCAACAAGGCTATTGCACCATCAAGAACACGCAAAGAGCGCTCAACTTCAATCGTAAAATCAACGTGCCCTGGCGTATCAATAATATTAAAGCGACGCTTCCGACCATCTTGCCCTTCCCAAAATGTCGTTGTTGCAGCAGACGTAATCGTAATACCACGCTCCTGCTCCTGCTCCATCCAATCCATTGTAGAAGCGCCATCATGGGTCTCGCCAATTTTATGATTCTTACCGGTATAGAACAGAATACGTTCAGTCATCGTAGTTTTACCAGCATCAATATGCGCCATAATACCAAAATTACGATAATCTTCAATTTTATATTCGCGAGCCATTATATTTGCCTTAGTTTAAAACTTCTACCAGCGATAGTGAGAAAAAGCACGATTAGCTTCAGCCATACGATGAACATCTTCACGCTTCTTCACGGCAGAACCACGATTATTAGCCGCATCCATCAATTCACCAGATAAACGCTCAACCATCGTCGTTTCATTTCGACCACGTGCCGCCGCAATCAACCAACGAATAGCAAGAGCCTGACGACGATCAGGACGAACATCAATCGGAACTTGATAAGTAGCGCCACCAACACGGCGTGAACGAACCTCAATATGAGGAGCAACATTCTCTAAAGCTCGATGAAATAGAGCCACAGGATCTGTTTTTACTCTTTTTTCCACAGAATCGAGCGCACCATAAACAATACGCTCTGCAACTGATTTTTTACCATCAAACATAATGGCATTCATAAATTTCATAATAACCAAATCACCAAATTTTGGATCTGGATTAATCTCACGCTTTTCTGCTCTATGACGACGGGACATTAGCTTTGTCTCTCAATATTATTTTGGACGCTTTGCGCCATACTTTGAACGACGCTGTTTACGATTCTTGACACCCTGCGTATCAAGTAAACCACGAATAATGTGATAACGAACTCCTGGCAAATCTTTCACACGACCACCACGAATCATTACAACAGAGTGCTCTTGAAGATTATGTCCCTCTCCAGGAATATAACCAATTACCTCAAATCCATTCGTCAAGCGAATTTTAGCAACTTTACGAAGAGCAGAATTAGGTTTCTTCGGTGTTGTTGTATAAACACGCGTACAGACACCACGCTTCTGCGGATTCGACTGCAGAGCAGGAACCTTATTACGTTTAACTGGCGCCACACGCGGCTTGCGAATCAACTGGTTTACGGTAGGCATGCAACCTTCCTCTTTTCGATCTACATTGGTCTCACCCAATCGGGCTTTTCTATTTTTATTTCTATCCACCCCAACAGAATCGGAACAGATATCTAAGTCTACACACAAAATCGGGCACACCTGCAAAAAACAGTTTACCCGACCATAAGCAGAGAAGGCAATAGCCTTTTGCACTAGCATTTGCTTTTAATCTTCTTAACACCTGTGAATGATCCGGTTCATATCCAAAACACTTGATTACATTCACATCGGTTATGTCCATCTCTAATAGCGAGAACACGTACATTCGTCAAGAACTAAACAGCAGAAAGTTTTTAAAAATGAAAATAAATTAAATTTTAAAACTTTAAATTTGCTTTTACCGCTACTCTTGATAAATCAATTTACCATAGTAATATCCCCTATAAACAAAAAAACAGCGATGTGACTGTAGTAAACATAAATGCAGTAAATTGAATTGCATATTGGATATCTAATGATGAGCGCCATGAAAATAGCAACGTGGAATATTGCCGGGATAAAAGCACGACATGAAACATTATGTCAATGGCTGCAGCAAAGCCAGCCGGACATAGTCTGTTTACAGGAAATTAAAAGTATCGATGAAAATTTTCCACGCGATGCAATTGAAAGTTTAGGTTACCATATAGAAACACACGGACAAAAAAGTTTTAATGGCGTTGCGATTCTCTCTAAAAAAACACCAGATGAAGTGATCCGTCGATTACCAGGCAATGATAATGATAAACAAACACGTTACATTGAAGCTGTTTATTCAACAAACAAAGGTGTTGTTCGTGTTGCATCTCTCTATTTGCCAAATGGGAATCCTATTGAGAGTGAAAAATATTCCTATAAGATAGAATGGATGGAAAGATTATATACACATGCAAAATCATTGCTTGCGTATGAAGAACCTCTTATTCTAGCAGGTGATTATAATGTCATCCCCACTCCATTAGATGCAAAAAAACCTCAAGAATGGTATCAAGATGCCTTATTTCTTCAAGAAACAAGAAAAGCATTCCAACGTATCCTCCATTTAGGTTTTTATGATGCTATCCGGAATGTCACCGATACTCCCTCCTTCAGTTTTTGGGATTTTCAGGCAGGTGCTTGGCCTAAGAATAATGGGATTCGCATTGATCATTTATTATTATCACCAGAAGCTGTTGATCAATTAATTTGCGCTCATAGCCAAACAGAAGTAAGGGGCTATCAAAAACCATCCGACCACGTTCCTGTTTGGATTAACCTTAATATCAATTAAGAAAGTAAAATCCTCATTTCATGAGACAACAAAAAAATTCCACTCAAAAATAATAACTATGCTACAGCATATAAACAGTATATCTTAAGCAAATAAAATAAAAATAAATGAATGGAGGACATAAATGAAGAAATCATTATTAATGCTTATTGCAGCAACGTCCATTGGATTCTCAAGTTTCGCGCATGCTGAACATGATACTCTTGAAAAAATAAAACGAACAGGTGAAATTACTTTAGGTGTCCGTGAATCATCTGGTTTAGCCTACGCCCTTGGTAATAATAAATATGTAGGTTTTCATACAGAAATGGCAGAACGGATCATTGATGATATCTCAAAAAAAATTGGTAAACCAATTAAAATTCATTATCTTCCCATCACTTCTCAAAATAGAATTCCTCTCTTAAAAAATAAAACCTATGATTTTGAGTGCGGCTCAACAACACATGATATTGCCCGCAGTAAAGAAGCAGCATTTGCTTATACGACATACATTGAAGAGGTTCGGATTGCTGTAAAGAAAAACTCTAACATTAAATCTCTTGAGGATTTAAATGGAAAAACAGTTGCAACGACCACCGGTACAACATCTGTTCAACTTATTCGTAAAAATAAACGTGCAAAAAACATTCAGTTTAAAGTTTTAAAGGGGAAAGATCACGGAGATAGTTTTTTATTATTAGAATCTGGTAAGGCAGATGCTTTTGTCATGGACGCTTCAATTCTTGCTGGACATATTGCTAAATCAAAGAATCCATCTGATTATGTCATTCTTGATACTGTACTTTCAGTCGAACCTATTGCCTGTATGCTCAGATTAAATGACAAAAAATTTGAACAAACAATCAACGATAGTATCGTACGTCAGATTAAAGATGAATCACTGGAAAAGCTTTATAATAAGTGGTTTATGAAACCGATCCCACCTGCTAACACTGTTATGAACCTTCCCTTGTCAAAACAAACAAGATATGCTTGGGATCACCCAAATAATAAGCCTCGAGAAAGCTACGCAGAAAAAGATTTATAGAATTTAATAAAGAAGAACCACACTCTTTTGAAATTGAGTGTGATTTATATTTTAATTCACTTTTTAATAAATTTGGCCTATGTAGATGCGCTTGGTTTATTGCCTATTTGTGAATGACTAATTTGAGGGAATATCAATTAATGGACTTTTCTTTCCTTTGTAGAGATGACCTTACTCAAACATTGGTAACAGGATGCTTGGGAACTCCCGGTGTGAGCCATACCTATTTAGATACACTTCTCGATGGCTTTAAAAATACGGTTATATTGTCTATCACTTCACTTATCTTAGCTGTATTGTGTGGTGTTATTATAGGAACAATGCGCACTTTACCCAAAACATCCATAATCAATTATATATTTCGCACTATCGGTACTATTTGGGTAGAGATTATGCGTAATATTCCCCTCCTTGTACAAGTGTTTTTGTGGTATTTTGTTGTTCCGAAGATTTATCCACCAGCGATGAAATTTTCCCCCATTCTCTTAATAACGTGCGCATTGGGATTCTTTACATCTGCACGCATTGCTGAACAGGTTCGTTCAGGCATTGAAGCGATTCCTTCTGGACAACGCTATGCTGCTATGGCAATGGGGTTTACAACTTATCAAAGTTATCGCTATATTATACTACCACGTGCTATACGTGCAATTATGCCACCTCTTACTTCAGAAGCAATGGGGATTGTGAAAAATTCGTCTATAGCATTCGCCGTTTCAATAAATGAGCTCATGCAATTTCAATACCAAGCAATTGAAGAGGTAAGCCATGTTTACGAAAATTATTTACTTGTTACGATCCTTTATATTCTAATAGCCTTATTCGTATTCATTGTGATGACAGTCATTGAACAAATACTCAAAATTCCTAATTTTCAAATAAAGGGAAATTGAATATGATGAATTTCATAAGCTCTCAGTTTGGACTTTATTCTCCTTTCAATTTTTCCGACTTTGATTTTTCCTTTTTTACCTTTGATGTATTTCGTTCTTACATTTTATCAGGTTTACTCTTTAGCGTTTTTCTAACTCTTTTTGCAACGATATTGGGGTTTGTTTTCGGCACACTTTTAGCAATGATGCGCCTTTCTTCCATAAAACTTCTTTCTTGGTTTGCAATCAGTTACATAACAGCTATGCGTTCAATACCACTTGTGATGGTTATCTTATGGTTTTTCGTGCTTCTGCCTTTTTTAACTGGTATATCCATTGGTGCAAATAAATCAGCACTCATTACCTTTACCGCATTTGAAACGGCTTATTTTGCTGAGATTATGCGTGCTGGAATCAATTCAGTTCCGCAAGGACAAAAATATGCAGGACAAGCTCTTGGAATGACATATTGGCAAAGTATGTACATTGTCATTCTTCCTCAAGCCTTTAGAGATATGCTTCCAGTCTTTTTAACACAAGTTATTATCCTTTTTCAGGATACAACCCTTGTTTATGCCATCAGTGGTCATAGCCTTTTGAATGGTTTTGATATTGCTGCTAATAATTTTGGTGTAAAGCAAGAAGCTTATATCTTAGCAGCTGTTTTCTATTTTGTTATCTGTTTTACACTGTCACAAATAGTTTTGTATTTACAAAAAAAAGTATCCATTATTCGCTAACAGGAAAAAAAATGTCTACTCATATGATCGAAATAAAAAATGTTTCTAATTGGTATGGCGAAATTAAAGTCCTTAAAAACTGTACAACCAACATTAATAAAGGAGAAGTCGTTGTCGTTTGTGGTCCATCAGGCTCAGGAAAGTCAACACTCATTAAAACTATTAACGCTCTCGTCCCTTTTCAAAAAGGTGAAATTTGGATTAATGGAATACCTGTTCATTCAAAAAAAACGAATCTGCCTAAATTGCGAAGTCAGGTAGGAATGGTGTTTCAACACTTCGAGCTTTTCCCCCATTTATCTGTCACAGAAAATTTGACAATTGCACAAATCAAAGTCCTAAAACGAAGCAAAAAAGAAGCACTTGAACGTGGATTGTTATATCTTGAACGCGTTGGACTCATTGAACACAAAGATAAATATCCTGGTCAACTTTCTGGAGGGCAACAACAACGTGTTGCTATTGCACGTGCCTTAACTATGGATCCACTTGTCATGCTTTTTGATGAACCAACATCTGCTCTAGATCCTGAAATGGTAGGTGAAGTACTCGATGTCATGATTAGCTTAGCAGAAGAAGGTATGACGATGATTTGTGTAACCCATGAAATGGGATTTGCACAAAAAGTCTCGGAGCGTGTTATTTTCATAGATCAAGGAACAATTCTTGAAGACTGTTCATCTAAAGAGTTCTTTTCTGATCCGCAAGCAAGAAAACCGAGAACGCAAGAATTTTTGTCTAAAATCCTAAGTCATTAGCCATTAGATTATCAAAAAAAGCTATCTTTACTATGAACTTGTATACAAGAAAACAGAGTTTAATATAAGATGAGAGAATGTAAAAATATTACAATCAGATGTTTAAAAACTGTTATTCTTTAAAATCTCAGCAACCAGTGAAATTGCTGTACGTCTCTCAGATTCATTACAAAGAGCAAAAGCCTGTTCTTGCAAAGGATGAATCCAATTTTTGTCTTTTACGTTAGCTTTTTCATAGGCAGCAGTTAACATTGCTGCCCCACGGACAATTTTTCCTTCTTGAAGCAGTATATTTCCAAGCATTGCTTGGGCAGAAGGATTTCCTTTTTTTGCTGAAAGTTGAAACCATCGTGCTGCTTGTATAAGATTCTTCTCCCTTCCCTCTCCCTTTAAAAATATTTTTCCTAAATGATACTGAGCTTTAGGATTTCCATAGTTTACCGCAGCCTGCATATAAAGATGAGCAGCATAAGAAGGATCAGGTTTCACAGGTGATTGAGGAATACCTTTTTTTATATATCTCGCAAGTTTAACCAATGCATCAGAAACATAACTTTCATCCTCTGAACCAAGATCAGCACCTTTTTCAACAATATATGCAAAAAAATTATATGCCTTATAATCATTTTTAGGGACACCATCACCGTTTGCATAGATAGAGCCAAGTTTCCAATTCGCACCAATATGGCCTCTCTTAGCTGCACAACGTAATGCTGCAATAGCCTGATTTATATGCCCATTTTTATAAGCAGACATGCCACGTTTAAAAAAATAAAACGAACCATCATTCGCTTCTTGCAAGCTATTGACATCTATTACATAAACAGTCGAAAAGAATCCCCCTAAAATCACAACAATCGTGACTTTTTTCCATATCTGAAACCTATTAACCATTTCCCCCCCCTATCTCAATTTTAATGATTATATCTGTTACAAATTTCTTTGTAGATATTTAAACTCTTTTTCTTAGTAAGAAGCATACGCGATTTTAAAGTAAAAATTTTAAAAGAAAAGACAAATAGATAAAAATCATCCAAAATGTTCGATAAAATTAAGTATCCATTTTTATATACAACAAATTGATTTTTAAATATAAATCATCATTCTATATTTTGTAACACATCCTTTAACATTCTAAGCTTTATCGATCTTAAAATTTTATACGTATGAGTAAAAATCGTTCAATAAAATAACGTACATTAAACAGCAACTTGAGAATGAAGAGAATACATGATGAATGGTAAGCGTTTAAATATAAAAAACAATACGAAAGATGGATAAATATAATGATGATAGTTAACTTATAACTTCACGACTGCCTTACCACCTTAAAGATGAAGTTTTTTGTCTCCGTCAATCTATAAACAATACAAGCTTTTTGTTTAACGGATTGCACCTGACATCATTTCACATGGGGTTACTTCATACTTTACACACAAGTTCTACCTCAGAATACTCACCACTACATACAAAAAATACCACATGTGTAATTTTACATGCCTTATATTGCTACTCTAAATGATGATATTTTACAGAAATAAAACAATGTTTTGATTTATAATGATAATTTACCTTTTTGCATATTGAATGAGGACCTCGAATATCGTAAGATTCTCTCATTCCAAACCTGTTCCATGTTAAATCAATCAAAACCATCCGCTTGCACATTACAAGCAGAGAGAGCTATGTGGATAAAAACTCTGTGTAAGAAAGAACTAAAAATGCCTCTTACGAACGGTTTGAGCTAAGGGTTGTCCGGATATTGGACAGAATGGTGCCCCCCCGGCGCTTGTTACTTCACAAGCATAAAGAAGGGAAGCTCAATGGATTTACCGTTATACCACTCATGATCTACGTCGTGAAATAGGCTCGAGTACCTTAAAAGATGTCTCTTTAATGATAAACATAAAACAATGGATTTCAGTAGAGATTTTATGATCGTTCATGAAAAACTAACAAAAGAAAAAGTTTCTTTAAAGAAGATCTACACCAGCCCTAATGGTATGAAATCATCCATCAAAAAATAAAAAGTTGAAATCAATCTAACCGCTCTAAAGCAACAAATATTTTTTTCTGCGCTGCACGCAGTTCTACAACCCTGTTCCGCTCACGCTCAACAATTTCTGCTTTTGCATTTGCTATAAATTGGGGGTTGTTTAACTTAAGCGATATTTTTTCAATATCTTGTTCAATTTTACTGACATCCTTCCTCAAACGAACACGTTCAGCCTCCAAATCAATCAACTGTCCTAATGGTAAACAAAAAACAGCCTCTCCCAAAATCATTTGTGCCGATACTTCCGGAACTTTATCAGAGAAATCAATAACTTCAATACGCGCTAATTTTTTAAGAAGTGCATCATAACGCTTCACACGCTCTCGCGTTACTTCCCCTCCTTCGACAACAACAAGAGGTGCTTGTGTCGCCACTGGAATATTCATTTCAAAACGTACAGACCGAATCCCCGTGACGACATCAATAAGCCAATTAATATCATCAGCAGCTTCTTCATCTATCAATGTTTTCTCTGGCCATTTTGTCAATGCGAGCATATCCTCACGCTTGATGGCTTGCGTTTCTGTAAGAGACCACAACTCTTCCGTCATATAAGGCATAAAAGGATGAAGAAGTTTATAAACTTCATCTAAAACCCAAGCAGTACAAGCTTGAGCCTCATTTTTAGCATCTTCATTTTCCCCCTGAAAAATAGGTTTGAGAAGCTCCAAATACCAATCACATAATGTATTCCAAATGAAACGGTAAAGAGTGGCAGCTGACTCATTAAATTTATAGTGTTCAATACCAGTCGTAACCGCTGAAATTGTTTTAGATAACTCTGTTAAAATCCAACGATTAAGCGGCAATTTTGCTTGTTCTGGTTTAAAAGTTGGATCATGCTTCACACCATTCATCTGTGCAAATCGGGTAGCATTCCACAATTTCGTAGCAAAATTACGATAACCAGCAATACGGGAAACATCAAGTTTTACATCACGACCTTGTGCTGCCATAATAGCTAAAGTAAACCGAAGTGCATCAGCACTATATTGATCAATAAGCTCTAAGGGATCAATAATATTTCCCTTTGATTTTGACATCTTTGCACCCTTTTGATCCCGTACAAGAGCATGCACATAAATCGTTGGGAAAGGAACGTCACCCATAAAGTGAAGTCCCATCATCATCATACGAGCAACCCAGAAAAAAATAATATCAAATCCTGTCACAGATAAAGATGTTGGGTAAAAAGTAGATAATTCAGTCGTTTTATTTGGCCATCCTAATGTTGAAAAAGGCCAAAGAGCTGATGAAAACCAAGTATCTAAAACATCCGGATCACGGATTAATTCAACAACCTCACCATAATGAGCAAAAGCTGAATCTAAAGCCTCTTTTTCACTTTTTTCAACAAAAACCGTTCCATCAGGACCATACCAAGCAGGAATCTGATGTCCCCACCATAATTGGCGAGAAATGCACCAAGGTTGAATATTTTCCATCCAATTGAAGTACGTCTTTTTCCAGTTATCGGGAACGAACTGCGTTTTGCCTTGTTGAACAGCCTCTATCGCTGGCTTTGCTAATTCAGCAGCATGAACATACCATTGATCTGTCAAAAAAGGCTCAATAGGGACACCACTGCGATCTCCATGAGGAACCATATGGGTATGATCATCAACAGAAGCTAAATATCCCTGTTCTTCCATCAAAGAAACAATCTTCTGGCGAGCAACAAAACGATCAGATTTATCGAGATTTTCTACTAACATTTTTAATTCATCTGATAAAATCAAACCATCGAAAAATGCTTCATTTTCACGAAGAAAAATCTCGGCTTGCTGGGTAAAAATATTGATCAAGCGTAAATGATTACGCTGTCCTACTTCAAAGTCATTAAAGTCATGAGCTGGTGTGATTTTTACAGCACCACTTCCAGCTTCAGGATCAGCATGGCTATCACCAACAATTAATAACCTACGACCAACAAGCGGCAAAAGAGCATTTTTACCGATAAGATTTTTATAACGCTCATCTTCAGGATTAACAGCAATTCCTGTATCACCAAGCATTGTTTCTGGTCGTGTTGTCGCCACTGTTATAAAAGTTGTCGCATCATTTGGATCAAAAATTTTACCTTCAAGTGGATATCTAAAGTGCCACAAACGTCCTTGAACTTCTTTTTGCTCAACTTCAAGATCTGAAATAGCTGTCAACAATTTAGGATCCCAATTGACGAGGCGCTTATCCCTATATATCAACCCTTGCTTATAAAGCGTGACAAAGACTTCACGAACCGCCTGCGACAACCCCTCATCCATTGTAAACCGCTCACGCGACCAATCACATGAAACCCCAAGGCGACGCAACTGGTTTGCAATAACGCCTCCAGTTTCATAACGCCATTCCCAAATACGCTCAATAAACTTTTCTCTCCCCATTTCTTGACGCGTTGGCTCTTGGCGTTCTGCAAGTTGACGCTCCACTACCATTTGCGTAGCAATCCCAGCATGATCCATACCAGGCTGCCACAACACATTTCTGCCACGCATCCGCTGAAATCTAACTATTATATCTTGAATTGTCGTATTGAGCGCATGCCCCATATGAAGTGAGCCCGTAACATTAGGAGGAGGAAGCATAACGCAAAAAGGTTCTGCACCGCTTTTAGAACCAGCTCCCGCTTTAAAAGCCCCACGAGTCTCCCATCTCTTTGCAACCCGTTGCTCTATAGAGGCAGCATCATAGTTTTTTTCTAACATTCTATCCATCCATAACGCCGCTGAAAAACACAATATATGATCAAAACCTGATCAGAATCTCGTGAATCTCAGCCATTCACTAGAGAGCTCGCAAAATCGCAAACAAAATTCTCATAAAATGAAAAACATAAAAATAATGTAAAAATAATTAAGACGATTTTTTAATCGCCTTCATAATCTCTTCACGCAAAATATCTTCCAGCAAAATAGGCAATTTAGACTGTAACCATTCTGCTATAGCAGGACGCAACACATCCTTTGCAATCTTTTCTGCAGAAGAAATACAATATGCAGACAATTCCACATGACCATCCCTTCCAGCGTCTGACTGTGATTTCCTTATCTCATCTTCATATTCTTTTGCTTTATAAACAGAATTCCGTTCTTCAGAAGAAAGCTTCATCTTTTGCATATCCATACCAACTGTATTATTTTCTGCCTCTATATCCTCTTTCTCTTGCGTTATCTTCCCTCCTTGATTTTCAGAAGAAAGACCAATACGATCAGCTAAAGCTTTCATAGCATCATCAACCGATAAGGTTGTATCATAAATACCCTCGGATGCCACTTCTGAAGCATTCACTGCAACATCTTCATTTAAAAAGTGATCAGATTGAACCGCATTTTCTTCAATTATTTCACGAATAGATGTTAAAATTTCATCCATACTTGGCTCACGTAACACGCTTGAACTCTGTACCATACTTTACAACCTCTCAAAGACGCAACAACAAATAGAATCATATTTTCAGTGTATGCAAAAGAATTATAAGATCAACATGCCTCCTACGATATTTTCAAATATGCTTGTCATAAAGAGGGCGCTACACACAGTTTTCTACACTTATAAAAATAATATCTCGCCGCAATATCTTTCAACATATTCAACTGTTGATTTACTAAGCTTTTAAAAACTAAAATAATTTAATAAGATTCAAAGAGATACTTTTATGTATTATCGGATATATTTAATTGTTTTTAAACCTAAATAACTTGCAGTCAATTTACCAATAGAAGATTGAACACTATAGCTCGCCACAACAGCATTACGCTCTGCCATTGCAAGCGCAATCTGAGCATTAATCAATAGAGTACGAGAATTTAAAACATCCAGCGTCGTTGCTTGCCCTACGCGATTTTCTTGAACACGACCTTTCAGAGCAATTTCAGCAGCACGAACACTTTCACGGTAAGCAACAACAGATGAGCGTGCGCCCTCCAACTGAAACCAAGCAGAAGTAAGTGCTTGTCGCGTATTACTATGCGCCAAATCGAGTTGAAGCTGCGCCTGTCCAAGCTGTTCCCTTGATTGGCGAATTTGCGCAGACGTACGCCCTCCTTCAAAGATTGGGACACTTACTGACAACCCTATCGATTTAGAAATGCCATCTTCTCCAACCCCGCTGTAGATTCGATTATAAGATGCAGTTGCAGAAAAATCAACTTTAGGGAGCAATGCCCCTTCTTTCGCCTTTACATTATAAACACTCGCATCGACTAAATATTTAGCATAAAGGATTGCTGGATGCATCACAACGCTCATTTGGTAAGCCATATCAAGGTTGACGGGAAAATCTTTGGCTACAGGTGGGCGTTTTAACTTTTCAGGATCAGAACCAATAACTTGTCGATACACTGCCTCTGCTGCTTTTACATCAGCACGAGCAAGACTCAGCTCTGAAACCGCCACGGAACGTGCAGCTTGAGCTTGAGCAAGATCAACATGCCCTCCTTCACCCACATCAAATTTTGCTTTATTGGAACGAACTTGTTCCTCAAGAGCTGCCAAATTTTCTCTCCGAAGATCGGCAACACGACGTGCGTGATAGACATTAGCATAAGCGGTCACCGCCTCCAGAAACGTATTTTGTTCAACATTACGAAGATATTCACGCTGAGCCTGCAACTTAACTTGAGCTGAAGAAAAGATATTTTGCGTGATAAAACCATCAAATAATCTTTGATTTAATCTCACTCCTATAGATCCAGAAGTGACATAAGGACCTGTAAAAGACTTATTGCGCCCATAGTTCCCAACTCCCTCAACTTGTGGCAATAGCCCCGATCGCGCAATGACAACATCATCACTGGATATACGCACAGCTGCACGTTCACTATTCAACTTAGCATTATATTTATAAGCCTTAGAAAAGGCATCCATCAATGTTTCAGCACAAACAGCCTCTGATAGAAAAACACTCAACACCAGCAATAAACACGCCTGAAACTTCTTGTTTACTCTAAACATAATACACACAATAACAAACCCCAAATAAATTACAAAATTATCTTTTATTCACAAAACAAACAAGCACTAAAACACAAAACCAGGTGTTTTGAAAAAACAAGGAAGAGGCTTTACAGCGAGGTTAAAAGCACGACGAGCCGAGATGATCCCATCTTCTTTTATATAGATTTGTGCAACAGCAGCATTTCCATGCCCTTCAACCACAACAAGACGTCCACAGTCTTTCATTTGATCAAAGATACCTTGAGGAATAAAATCAACAGATCCCTCAATGAAAATCACATCATAAGGTCCCTCAACGGCATATCCTTGCTCTAATGGACCATGAACGACAACCACATTATCACATTGATTACGTTCTAAAGCTTCAAGAGCACGTTCAAAGAGAGATTTATCACTTTCCAGCGCAATCACAGACCCTGCAAGTTTTGCAAGCAACGCTGCACAATAACCACTATTTGCACCAATATCTAAAACAACATCTGATGATTTTACAGCGGCAAGCTGTAGTAATTTCGCTAGAGACGCAGGTTTCATCAAATAGCGTGCAGGAACCCCATCTGGCACTGGACATAGAACAATATCAGTATCAAGATAACTTAACACTTTCATATCTTCCGATACAAAATCTTCACGAGATACCGTTAAAAAGGCTTCAAGAACTGATAAATCCGTTACATCGACTGTACGAATTTGATTGTCAACCATTTTGCGACGAAGCTCAGCAAAATCTGCAACCATAACGAATATTTTCTCCTAACCTACAAAAAACAAACAAAACAACGACAACAAGGGACGAAGATCTCTTAAACTATGGGTGTTAGAAAAAAGGATGCTACAGTCAACAATTAGATTTTAACTGTATAATCTCTCATACAAAAGTGTCTTCACAAGAATAGAGGGAAATAATCTATTTTTCTATACCTCATCTCCCCTAAAAGCCGTTTCGTTTAAAATCGGCTGGAGGCCTCGCCCGGAATCGAACCGGGATACAAGGATTTGCAGTCCTCTGCGTAACCATTCCGCCACGAGGCCTCGTCAACAAACATAAAGGTTTCAATAAGGGAAGGCAACGCATCCGTCAAGGTGTAGAAATATTCTCTCGCCTTTTTTCCTCTTATTACACAATTTATCATATTTTTTTTAAAAAAGTAATTTTATCCTTTGCAAATCAGTATTGCTTTGCTATAGCCTTTTCAATGAGATGATTGGGCACCATTCCCCGGTAGCTCAGCGGTAGAGCAACCGGCTGTTAACCGGTTGGTCGCTGGTTCGAATCCGGCCCGGGGAGCCACTTTTCTTTTATTCCACGTAGTTTATTGTTCTTTCTCAAGCTTTTAGATATGAGGGATTCGTTAATAAAAGTGATGGAATAGAATTTTTGCAATAAAATAGAAACGCAATATCCTACGGGATGTGTTTTTTGCAATGAACGCAAAAAACTATTGATTCATTTTAAAATAGCACAAATAAGATTACTTTTCTCAAACCACCGCACCTCTATAAGAGGGCACTGCAATTATTTGCACATTATAAATTACGATTTCTTTCATCAAAGATGAATTATTAAGCTCCATCAGCAATGAAACTGTCTCATATTTTTTTTCCAAAGAAAGAATGATTTATACTCAATAAAGAAATTAAACTTAAAAACCTGCTCATGAAGCAATCATTTTGAAAAATGGAAGAAACAATAATCAAGGTCATATATTATCTCCATACACCCCACATAACCTCCTCCCCATCCTAAAAGCAAAAAACATAAAACAAGTCTGTAAACACTCCGACGTCTTATCTAACAGGTTGCCTCCTGCTAGCCACTTCAACGCTTTACAAACAACCTTGCCTTGTTCACCACACTGTCATAAAACGTTTAATACATAAATCTTATAGGCTTTATATCCCCAAATACTTTATATCCCCCAAATAATAGTGTTTTACAGTAAAAACCAAGATAACAAGCTAAATTGTTAAGAGTCCTGAGAAAGCCTTCAGAAATCATGACATTCTCGCTATTGTATTATGCAGTCACATGCTTTTTTAAAGAGATATCTCTTAAATCCCCCCAAGACTCTTTCACAATGACACCCGTAAATGGTATAAAATGAAATCGATTGATCAGCCCCATCTTTATTTATAATAAAAGCCATACCATCATACTATTTTCCAACTCTCAATCTCAGCAATCCCCCATTGCCTTTGAAAGAGTTTATAAAAATTATTTTATTTATTTTTCAAATGTTTATTTATATGACAACTTCACACATAACGTGCAAGCGAATACTTTTGATTGATCCGCATAAATAACTTAAAAATGAAAAAAATACGATATAGTGAATTATTAAATATATAAAACAATGAGTTATTATTAGACATCAATTTTTAAAATTAAAAGTTATCATTAAAGATAAAACACATCCTTTATAAAAATAATTTTATATAAATAAAATCTACTTTTATTCCCATTAAAAAAATGGGAATAAAGCAAATAAATAATTGCCTCTACAATAAAGATTTTTAATAAATCCAAAAAGTTAGAAGTTTTCATTTCTAAAAAATGAAAACCTCTGAAGGATCTTCTTACTTTTAACTCTTTTCAATTGAGAATAAATCAACAAAAGTAAAAGATCTCCTGTACATGATCTTTTTTCAAGACTTTATCTAAGCAGCCTTCTTAACTGATTTCCGAAAACGAAAAGTCTTTGCACGCTTTACTACCGCTTTTGCTTTTTGATGCCTCTCATTTTGAGGTGAAGAATTCTTTCGTTGCAACTGTGCAGCATCATCTTTTCGACCTAAAAACTGTTTTTGACGTTTAGATTTTTTAAAACGGCGTTCCTTATCGTTTTCTTTTTCTTTACTTTCTCGTACAATTGGCTTTTCTGGAAACGCTGCAAATTGTTCTGGAACAGCCTCAGCCACCAATTTCATACGAATCAAGCGCTCTATAGCACGCAAGCGGGACCTTTCTACCTTCTCATCAAAAAGCGTAAGTGCTACACCAGATGCGCCATTACGTCCTGTACGACCAATACGATGTACATAACTTTCAACTTCATCTGGTAAGTCGTAATTAATAACGTGGCTTATCCCTGGTATATCAATACCGCGTGCAGCAATATCTGTTGCCACTAGGATCTGCACAGATCTTTCACGAAAAGCTTTTAAAGCAGACTGGCGAGCACCTTGTGATTTATTTCCATGAATTGTTGCGACTAAATATCCTACCTTTTCTAAACTACGTGTGACAGCATCTGCCCCATGTTTAGTTCGAGTAAAAACAATAACCGAATCAAAAGCTGGATTTGTCAAAAGTTTACTTAAAACACTCTTTTTTTCATTCGTAGGAACACAATATAATTTTTGGCAAATCTCTACAGCCGTAGTACCTTGAGGAACAACTTCAATTTTAACCGGATCATTGAGTAAACATTTTGCAAGCACAGCAATTTCCCTCGGCATTGTTGCAGAAAAGAGTGCTGTCTGACGCTCTTGATGCAAAAGCTTTGCAATTTGCTTAACATCATGAATAAACCCCATATCCAACATACGATCTGCTTCATCCAAAATCAAAAAACGAGATTGGGAAAGATCAACACACTTTTCACGAACAAGATCTCTCAAACGCCCTGGAGTCGCTATCAAAACATCCACACCTGCTTCCATACGTTTAATTTGTTTTAAACGTGATACGCCCCCAAAAATAAGACATGTTGAAAGATGTGCTCCTTTCGCCGCAGTGCGAATCGTTTCATCAATCTGAACAGCAAGTTCACGCGTTGGAGCTAAAATCAAAGCGCGTGCAGTTTTAGGGCAGCGTTTATCACCTAAAGCCAAAATCTGACTTAAAATAGGCAAACTAAATGCCAAGGTTTTTCCAGAACCTGTCTGAGCAACACCTAAAATATCGTGTCCTTTCAACATAACTGGAATAGCTTGTTCTTGTATAGGTTTAGGTTTACTCATCCCAGCAATGAGTAAATTTTTAATCAAAAGAGTAGGCAAACCTAACTTTGTAAAAACATTTTCTTCTTTTATAGGCAAAATAAAATCTTTCCTTAGCTGAAGAACTCAAAAGAAGTAACCATCTGAACTCTCCACTCAAGAATCCGCGCAAGAGAAATCCCTGACATTTTAAATGAAGCAACGCCTAAAAAGCGGCTTGCGCAACTCATGAACACCTTGAAATCAAGATAAAGGCGTATAAACTTCACTTTACAAAAAGCCAACAAACCAGCCTAAATGCCTTCACCTCTATTATCTTTGGATTATGATAAAAAAGCAAGAACTTTACGAAATACATTTATCATGAATAAAAACAATATTTAGATCGTTTACTTTTTGATGATTGTGTCCATCGGTAAATGTACCTTGATAAAATCAGGATAAATCTCGAGAAAAACTGGATTTTGTAAAGTTTTTTGACCGCCATAAATTAAATACCATTGGTTTTTATCAAAAATCGCCAAAGTTTTATATTGAATGATGCGATCTTTCATCTCAAGAACTGTTGGAATTAAAGCATACAAAGTACCGTTATCAGTTTGTAAATACTCTATATTTTCTTTATCTAAATAATAAGCACCAGAAGGCAACCCCTCAAATTTCTTATGCAACTGTTGAAGAAAATCACTACGTAAAGCACTCTCTGTTGTATTCAATCGATGTGCCATCTCTTTATAAAGCCGCTCAGGCATATAACGAGAAATAGGCATAAAATCCCCATTTTTTATAGCATTATTGACATCAACAACGACTCTTGAAAGTTCATCTTTTTGTACTATTGTTGGCTGAGATGCTAAACTCTGTTGATTAACAATCAAAAAGAAAAATAGACTCAGCACCGAATAAAAAATAGGTTTCATCATTATACTTCTTGTTTTAGTAAAATTTCAGTTTCTCAAATAACAAAATCAAATAACGTTTGATCATCAGTAATATCACGATAACGCCAACCTAACGCTTGAAATTTTTCCTCTAAAAGACAAAAATTACCGTATTTTTTTGTTTCAATCGCAACCAATACAGAACCAAAGTTTCTCGCTGACTTTTTAAGATATTCAAAACGTACGATATCATCATCTGATGATAATGTGGAAAGAAAATGACGCAATGCACCAGGATGTTGCGGAAAACTAAAAATAAAATATTTTCTCAGCCCTTGGAAACGTAAAGAACGCTCTTTAATTTCTGGCAAACGCTCAAAATCAAAATTACCTCCTGAAATAACGAGAAGAATTTTTTTCCCCTTTAACTCTTGAGGAGGAATACTGTTAAGCGCATCAATCGATAAAGCACCAGCCGGTTCAAGAACCACACCTTCAACATTAAGCATTTCAACCATCGTAGAACAAACGCGGTTTTCAGGAACCGTAATGACAGAATCAGGGGGAAATTGCTTTAGAATTGTATAGTTTAGAGCACCAATTTCAGCCACAGCAGCACCATCTACAAAAGTGTCAATGCTTTCAAGCTTGACGCGTTTTCCACTCTCCAAACAAGCAAGCAAACTTGCAGCTCTTTGCGGCTCAACAAAACGAAGCTTTGTTTTCCAACCATATTCATGTAAAAACTTGCTCACTCCACTTGCCAAACCACCACCCCCTACCGGCACAATCATCAAATCTGGCTCACTTTCTCCATTGAGTTTTTTCCATTGTAAAGCAGCTTCACAAAGCACTGTTGCCTGCCCTGTAATAATGCGAATATCATCGAAAGGTGGAGCCATTACACCACCGCTCTCTACGACAAAGGATTGCGCAGCTTCATAACATTGATCAAATGTTTCACCAACCAAACGAATATCAATGAATTCTTTACCAAAAATACGTGTTTTTTCAATTTTTTGTTGTGGCGTTGTCATAGGCATGAAAATCACGCCTTTACGTTTAAAATAACGACAAACAAAAGAAACCCCTTGCGCGTGATTCCCTGCTGAAGCACAAACAAATGCAGAATCTGGTGATATACAGCTAAGCATTTCTGAAACAAAATTGAAAGCACCACGAATCTTATAAGACCGCACCGGTGTTAAATCTTCACGCTTTAAATAAATTTCTGCATCATACTTTTGACTAAGAAAATCATTTCTTTGAAGTGGTGTTTCAGCAAACACGTGATGCAATCCCACCATAGCTTTTGTGACGTCTTGAATAAATTGACTCATAACACTAATCATTTCATACTTTATTTACATTATAAAAGCTTTTTCTATCGATAAAGGAAACTATTGTCAGTCAAAATTTCACTAAAAAATGAAAAATGTTTCTTTTGTCATTAATTCTTGATTCAATAAAAGATATAGCTTATGAGAGAACTCACATCGCGGACGTGATGAAAACGGTAAACATAGCAGACTTAAAATCTGCCGGTCGAAGACCTTGCGGGTTCAAGTCCCGCCGTCCGCACCATATTATCTTAATCTCTCTTATTTTCCAATGATTTATTAAAAGTCAAAAAAAATTAAAGCACCTTCTAAACCACCTTTCGTAACTTTATTATAACGCTATAAGACGGCACCGCGGTGGTACTAAAATACGAATCATTGCTGCTTTTTGAGGTACCTTTTTAGCACTTTGACCTCCTCCTCGTCTTTATAGGATGGAGAGGCAATCAGTATTGCTAATTTGGGATTGGCTTATACTCTTCATGACTCTTGTAAAACGACGCAAAAGCTCAGAAAAGAGATAGATGCAAAAGACAAAATAATAGATAAAGAAGCTGAAAAAATACGTGCACAAAAAGATGTGATTCAAAAACAAGAAGAGTTAAATCGAAAATCAACTGCTTCTAAGATTATTTTTCCTCGAATGGCAGTAAAAAATTGGCCCAAAAGTAGTTTCAAGTACTTTCTCACGACCATTTTTTCAAGACAGGCAATCACAACACGCTCTGTCATAGCGCACATATAAATACGCAACAGCCTTCATGGGGGAAGATGATCATCAATACACAAACCGTTCTCTGCCTTGATCTAGATCTAAGACAGGCTGGGCGATTTCTCGTGTAGACAGCAGTATAACAAGTAGCACTTGTCAATTTTGAATTTTGTCGTTTTAAAGGCGATAGTATGCGCTATTTGCGTTTTCAGCAATGGCTTACAAAAATGAAGATCACAACAGATAAAGTCAATGCCTCACAAGAAGAGATGATTAAGACGGTGTGTGCAAAAGGATACAATCCAAAAGATGACAACGAAGCAAATGCTTTAGCAATTTTATATTTAGTTAAAGAAGGGAATGCGCATGTCTAATGCAATGCCATGGATAAGATTCCTTTTGAATGACTGGAACAGTGAGATCGATGGAATGACATGAGAGCAAAGGGGCATTTATATAACGCTTTTCATTCGCATGTATGACAAAAAAGCACCAATTAAAACAGATTTTGAAATGCTTGCCCGCGCTTGCAATTGCTCGCAAAAAAGTTTGTAACTATTGTCGAATATCTCATAAAGAATGATAAACTTATTGAGAAAGATAATGGTTTGTCGAATACGCGCGTTGAAGAAGAGCTAAAAGATTTTACTGATAAAAAAGTGCACATATCGCAAATTCATAGTGAGGCTGGAAAAAAGGTGCACAATAAAAAACGCTATAAAAACACTTTAATGATTTTGCTGAAGCAAACGCTAAGCAAAACCAAGCTATAAAGAAACAGAATAAGAATATATATAAACTAAAACTATCATTTTAGTTAGCAAAAAAAAACTGCTTCTGAAAATTTAGAAACAAACGAACAGGTTGACGAACCAACAGAGGTTGCTGCTGTTGAGGCCACATCAGAGCAAATCGAAACGGGTGTAGAAAACCAACCTTCCATTCACGAGCAAGAGAACATTACGAAAAAGCTAAACGGGTTAGAAATGACAGTGGCTGTCGTACCCCTGATGATTTCGAACCTGTTTATGATTTCGCAATCGAAGAGGGATTGCCTCCAGAGCGTGTCAAAGCCGAAATGGCAAAATTTCGAGATTTTTGGAAAGCTAGAACAGGCAAAGATGCACGCAAAACGGATTGGAAAGCAATGTGGCGCAACTGGGTGCAAAAAGCTATCGAGGATTTAGAGAACGGAAAAAACTATGGAAATCACTCTCAAAGGCAAAAAAGTGTAGATGAACGCATCTCAGACAGTATCCTTGATATCGGGCCTCGAGGTCACTTTGAAACACATTCACGAGATGATAACTCCGGAGTTTCCTTTAGTTTTGAAAAGTGGCAAGCATTGACACAACAGCAGGAAGCGATTGCCTTAGAAGCGTGTGATCAACTTCACGAATTGTTTTCAATAAAAGTGAGTAAAGAGGACATAACCAAGGCAATTCGGATGCTTTCGTGTGGTTCAAAAAATTTCACAACAGGCAGATCATGAAGGTATGGCGCTTACCTATGGAATGGTTTTGGAAAGTGTTTCTGCGTGGTCACTCATAAAAACGGTTAAACGGATTTTATGCGATGAGGTAGAAGGTTTATCGGATACGTTTTTTCCAAACACTCGTGAGTTAGTAAAATTATGTCGTGATTTGGAAAATAGTCTTTTGACAAAAGCCAATCTTGTACACCAGGCTGTTTTGAACACCCGTGAAAAAAGGCTGAAAGAAAAGGCAATGAGAGAGAATTCAAGACCACTCACGTTGGTTGAAAAGCAAGTGAAAAACATTGCAGGTTAGCAAACTAGTGAAAATTGCTGATCATTTTGTGATTGGATGTGCATTTAAATCGACAAAATGGCACCGTACAGAGTGATTTAAAGATTTTATGATAAAAAATCTATCATATAAAACGCTCTGTACGGTCAAATTTAAGGCAAATAGACAAATTTGTAAAATTAGGATTAAAGCATGTTCATTTTAAAACATCTATTCTTAAAAAACCGTAAACAACCCATGCGAAAGAGGTTTGTTGCAACGGCAGTGGGTATGCCCCATGGGGGATGGGACAGAGGAGTATTTTTACAACCTCTACGAATACGAAGACGGCACAAGAGAGTGTGAAAAGTTTGATGGTGGTCAGTATTACAAAACACCTAAGAATGCGGATTTTAGCACCAAAGCGCAAGTAAAAGCATGGGTTTACGGTGGTGATATTCCGAAAAGCATTCTCAATTACGAACCTCTTATAGACGAGATCAACAGAGAGATAAAAAATATTGACTTTATTCAGAGTATATTGCGTATTGCTCTAAATGCGCTTCTTAAACATTTACACAAAAGCATAAAAAGCTATTGAATCATGGGCTTTATGTTATATTTTTATATAATATTAGAGAGGGCGTTTTATGCATACAACGAAATTACGTAAAGTTGGAGGATCAGTTATGCTCTCTACACCGCCTGCATTGCTTGATGTTCTTCATCTTACTGAAATATGCAAGTGGGTTTGGCTATAGATATCGCAAAATTACACTCTTGAAGAATTGTTAGCCCAATGTAATACTTCGGACGATTTTGCGGATAAAGATGTAGAGTGGTTTGATGCTAAGCTTGTTGGGAGAGAGCTCTTGTAATGAAGCGGGGTAAATTTGGTTTGTATCGCTTGACCCAACCTCTGTCTATGAGAAAAATGAATGCATCCTGTACTGATTGTGTCACCGGAGGCGTTTAATCGTTTAACAAAAACACTCATTGTTTTGCCCATTACGAGTGGAGGAAATTTTGCTAGAATAGCAGACTTTGCTGTTTCATTGGTGGGAACAGGGCTGCATACAACAGGTGTGATATGCTGCGACCAACCGCGTTCTTTAGATATAGTAGCGCGTAATGGGCGAAGTCTTAGCAAAGTTATCAACATTTCTTACTTGAATTTTTTCTACAATTTTTAATGTTTAAAAACACCAACTTTAGGTAAAAAGTAAAAAAGCATAAGATCATGATTTTTTCTGTTGACAATCGGCTAATCAATTTTTCACAGAATAAAAATCAATATTTGACTAATGATGTCATTAATTATGACTCAAAAGGAGCCATAATGAAAGCTGTCATCACTAAGCCAATGTGTGTTGTTGGCGACAATAAAAGCACTGTTCGCTTTGAACCATCAACACCCAATAATCCATTTGTTGAAGTTTCTAATCAGATCTACGCACGTCTCAAGCGCGCCAATGCTGCAAAACTTCTTGTTGAGGCCAAGATGGTAGCAAAGCCTGACAAAGCAATTGAACAAATTAAGCAGATAGAACAAGAAGCCACACAAACATCATCTGAACCAATGACTGAAGAAACCTCTCTCGAAAAACCAAAAGCATCTAAGGTCTCTCAATCATCAACACCTACTCTTAAAAAGGCTTAGAAGTTGAAGTTAATCATCTACCCAAAATGGTATCTTCAACAGGTAAAGGATACCTTCACCAGTCTTCAAGCACCACGCCTTAATTGGGCTTTGCGTAATGCTCTAAACACCGCAGTAAAACAGTCGAACGCTTTACTGAAAAGCAAATTGCCGACATCTCATCAGCCCAATCAAAGCGTGTTAAGCAAGGTGTTTATATTAAAGAAAAGGCGACAGCAAGGTTTCTTGAGATAGATATCATTCGTTCTGGAACACCGATACTTCTTAAATTTTTTAAAGCAAAAGAACAAAACGCGGCGTGACTTACACAACTGTTTGGAAAAAAACAAATCTTGCCCATGTTTTTATCAAGGATGGGAGTTTTCCAAAGCGTGTTGATTTAAAAAAGCTGAAGGGTAATGTATTTCAAAGAGCGGATGGAGATCAATTCCCTATCGCAAAACAAGAGGAACCCTCAATTGCTAGGGTGATGTCAAAGCCAGAGATTACAAGTGCTATTGTAAAAAAGCTAATGAGAGATTAATTGCCAATATACAGTGCCAACTTGCTCATCATGAATACGCTGCCAACAAGAAAAGCTAGATTATGTTCTTAAGCTTTATCTATCTATTCCATATCCTTATGAGTTATGTATTATACACTTTGATTGCAATTTTAAGAACAGATTATCACTTATGTTTTGTTTTTTCCATAAAAAAGTCAATAAAATCAATGCAAAATGCACTTCCCAGCGGGTTGGCTTCTTTGCGGGGCAGACTAGTGCGAACTATCGCTAACGACAGAATTTTCAATTTGACTGTACATTGTACACTTAGCTCATTGATAAATAATAATTTCAATATGTACACTGTACAATATGTGAAACGTTTTCTTAGCAAAAAGTAATTTTTGTTGCTGAACAATTCTATATTAATAGGTATTTTCGAATCAGGTGCCTCAAAAACACCTTAAAACAACTAGCGGATTAGTTGCCGAAATAACTAATCTTCCGCAATTTAAAAGCTTTAACTCATTGTGTGCTACATGCATATAATAGCTTTGTTAAGTGTGGCTATGCCATATACCCCCTTCGGGGAAAGGCGTAACGACGGACTAGATGCCGTGTTTCTTAGTGCCCAGCACTCTTTTAAAATATCATTAAAGAACGTCTAACATCTAAGAATTCTTTATGAATACCATTATTAAAATTACTGAATTATGTGGCAAAAGGCATGACAATATTATGCGTGACATCAAGAAAACGCTTGAAGAACTTAACGCCCTCAAATTTGAGGAGGTTGATTTTGGTGGGCACTACCTTGATAACAAAGGTGAAAGCCGCCCTTGTTATAACCTGCCAAAGCGTGAATGCTTAATTCTTGTTTCTAGTTACAGCACTGCCTTACGAGCAAAGATAATTGACCGTTGGAAAGAGTTGGAAAGACAAGTAGCTATTCGACAAATTGATTACTCCAAACCCGAAGTATTACTTGGCGCCTTAAATCATCTACAAAATCAAATTAAGCAGAGAAGCTATGTTATTTCAGAATTAGCACCAAAAGCAAAAGCTTTAGAAGGCTTAAAACGCTCTGATGGTTTGTTTGGTTTGATTGAAGCCGCGAAGATGTTGGAGATAAGACCAAAGGATTTAACAGATTACTTGCGTAAAAATGATTGGGTGTATCGACGTGCTCCAAGTGGTCCATTGTTACCTTTAATCAGGATAAAATCAACAAAGGATTCATGGACTGTTCTGCCATCACCATTCAAAAACCGGATGGAACAGAAAAGGTGCTGCCTTCAACAAAAATCACACCTAAAGGATTGGCGGCACGTTTGAGAGAACAAATCCATGGAGGTGTGCAATGAAGGTAAATACTAACTTCTTATGCGATTTATGGATGGCATTATCTCAATTTTCTAGGCATGAAAATATGAGTGATAAGATTGTGCTGCTCTGGTTGATATTATGAGTTTAGTAGAAAAAGCTTTGATTTTAAAACTTCAAGATGAAGTGTCAATCCTTCTTTCGATATCTTTCTCATCTGACGCTCCATAAAAAAAGCCCCACAAAAGTGAGGCTGGATAAAATGATGTTCTAATCAATCTCGCGCTAATTATAATAAAATGGCTCGCTACATCCACGAGCGCCTATTTTTTCATCTTCTACATAACGAGAATGCGCAAAGTTCCGCACAAGATAATCATTGTTAGCGCCACCAGTCCAATCACCTCCTCCCAACATAATATTTATGTCTACACGTAAACTGCTTCCTTGCTCCCCTGTATGCCATTTAGTCACTNAATATTTATGTCTACACGTAAACTGCTTCCTTGCTCCCCTGTATGCCATTTAGTCACTGGATAACAACCAGACAAATATTGCCAAACATAACCGCAACCATCCTCACAACCGATATGCGAAATCATCCGTCTATTGTTTGTATCAACGTGTCCTCCAGACGTCTTAAGAGAAGGCGCTTGATTGCCGACAATACTGGTTGCTTGATTACTTCCATACATGCTTGGCGAAAACTCATCACTCGTCAAAAATCTCTTACTAACAGACCAAAAATCAAATGCATGATCCGCATAGCTACGACTGGTCGTAATCGGAACACCATATGCCGACTTTGCATTTACACCTGTCCCTGATTGAAGATAAATATCAACCCAAATATTATGCCACGGATTGTAAACCATCCCTTCTGGACTACTACGCGGGCGGTGATTTAAACACCAAACAGAATTGGGCAAAATATCCCCCGCTTGATAACCCGATAAGAGATGACCTTCAATCTCACCAACATCCGCACATAGCGTATGAAATCCACCGATCTTTTCAGAATTATCCTCTGTATAGCCATCAGGAGCCATCAGATTTTGCGAAAGCNCATGCTTGGCGAAAACTCATCACTCGTCAAAAATCTCTTACTAACAGACCAAAAATCAAATGCATGATCCGCATAGCTACGATTGCTCGTAATCGGAACACCATAGGCAGACTTTGCATTTACACCTGTCCCTGATTGAAGATAAATATCAACCCAAATATTATGCCACGGATTGTAAACCATCCCTTCTGGACTACTACGTGGGCGGTGATTTAAACACCAAACAGACTTGGGCAAAACATCCCCCGCTTGATAACCCGATAAGAGATGACCTTCAATCTCACCAACATCCGCACATAGCGTATGAAATCCACCGATCTTTTCAGAATTATCCTTTGTATAGCCATCAGGAGCCGTCGGATTTTGCGAAATTTCAAAGGATAGCTCATTCGTCTGATCTTTTAAGATGAGATATATATAATAATCCTTTCCTGCTTCAAGATCTTCGTCAAAAGTCATCCTTCCACGCCCTGGAATGCGGTAAAAGAGGTACCTACCCCCATTCTCTTCACCATGATAAAAGCGAAAACATGCCCCTTCATTGATCACAAGACCTTTTCTATTTTTCGGATCGGCTTCCAGAATTCTGTCAGGTTGATGAAAACGCACATTCTCTAAAAAATTAGTGGAAAGAGAACCTACCTTACTTTGAAGTTCAGAAAGACTGTCACTGTTCCTCTGTGCCTTCTCTTGAACTTCTGTCAATGCACTCTTCGCTTCTTCCGCTAACACTTTTGCCTCAGAGGCGGCTGTATTCGCAGAATTTGTCGTTGCTGTCACCGTGTCTAATGAACTCTTGACCTCTCCAAGCCCTTGCTTCGTCGTATCAGCTTCTTCTTTTGCTTGCTCCGCAACACTCTTCGCTTCTTCTGCTGTCGACTTCGCAGTCTCGGCTACTTCCTTGGCTTCTTCTGATAAACTTTTTGCACTCAAAGCGGTTTGGCTTGCATGATCACTCGTGGATTTTGCTTCATTGGCTATTGTTTCTAAGCCTTCTGCTTTAGATTTTGCATCGCTAGCCTCTCTTAGTGCTTGATCTACTTTCTCTGTTACACTCTCTGCTGCACTTTTCGCCGCTTCCGCCAAACCCTTCGCTTCTGAAGCTGTTTGCGAGGCTTGTTCCACTCCTGTTTGCGCCGATTCGGCAACTCTCTTAACAGTTGCAACAGATTCCTTGACTTCAGCACAAGCATTCTTGGATTGTTCTGAAAGAGCCTTTGCCTCTTCTGCAATATCCTTGGCATCATCAGCTGTCCGTTTTGCGCCATCCGCCTTAAGACTTGCTTGTGTTGCTATCGTCTTAACTTCATGACTCGTCGCTACCGCGGTCGCTGCTACTTGGGTTGTCTCTGTTGCTGTTTGAGAAGCATCTTTCGCTGTTTGTTCTGCACGTTCAGCAATAGATTTCGATTCTTCTGCAACCTGTTGCGCACCATTCGCACGCGCCATGGCTTTTTCCGACTCTTGCCTTGCATTCACAACCTGTTCTAACGGCGCAAAGGTTTCATACGAATACAAAGATGCCGTCCCTAAAATCTTCGGAACAACAACGCTATCTTGCGAAGTTCCTTCTCTGATTTCCTCTTTCGTGGCTATTGGTATCAGATACTCATGACTATGATCAGGTATTTTCATCTGCTTTATTCCTCCATTAAACCTAANTGATCTTTTAAGATGAGATATATATAATAATCCTTTCCTGCTTCAAGATCTTCGTCAAAAGTCATCCTTCCACGCCCTGGAACGCGGTAAAAGAAGTACCTACCCCCACATTCTCTTCACCATGATAAAAGCGAAAACATGCCCCGTCATTGATCACAAGACCTTTTCTATTTTTCGGATCGGCTTCCAGAATTCTGTCAGGTTGATGAAAACGCACATCCTCTAAAAATTTAGTGGAAAGAGAACCTACCTTACCTTGAAGTTCAGAAAGACTGTCACTGTTCCTCTGTGCCTTCTCTTGAACTTCTATCAATGCACTCTTCGCTTCTTCCGCTAACACTTTTATCTCAAAGGCAGCTGTATTCGCAGAATTTGTCGTTGCTGTCGCCGTGTCTAATGAACTCTTGACCTCTTTCAAGCCCTTACTTCGTCGTATCAGCTTCTTCTTTTGCTTGCTCCGCAACACTCTTCGCTTCTTCCGCTGTTGTCTTCGCAGTCTCAGCTACTTCCTTGGCTTCTACAACCAAAGGTTCTACTTTATCTGCCTTAACCTGCGCTGCTTCACAAATGATCAGATCAAATTCTGATAAACCGTATTTCTCTTGCGCATCCGCAATAACTTGGATTAATTGGTAAGTAGCAAACACCACAGTCATTGCATTTACTAAGACTTTATTTGCTTTTTTTCAAAGCTTTTAAGCATCAGTTGATAGCTGATAGAGCGAGATCTGAGACATCGAGTTCGGCAGCAGCTTCTTTGTTTTTACGACGCTTGCCAACTTATGTATCAGAATACACCACAAAGGAATGAAACGGTACTTCTGTATAGCGTGTCCATTCTCTTATCGTTTTGTGACATCAAAGCCAGAAAAGGCACGAAAAACAAAACACGCTTGCCAGTTCTGGTTATTTGTTCTGCTATCTTAAAGCTGGTAAAAATCTTCTCCGTTCCACATGCCACAATAAGTTTTCCACGATCTGCTTCTTTTAAACCATCACAGACTTTCTCATATTTTTGGATTTGTTGAAAAGTTATCCCTAATTGATGCCCTAATTGCTTTTACGACATTCCCAGCATTTTTCTTTGAAAGCGATTTTTTGCCTATAGAAATGCCGTTAAAATGTAGCTTTTTGCTTTTCACTCTTAAGCTCCCCCCGCTGGGCGCGAGCACCCTCGCATTAGTATTCCGAAAGCCTGAAAGTATTTAATACGAAACAGATTTTTGCTTTTAGTGCTCATAGCACCTAGACATAGAAAAATATCCCATAATTCCGAGACACCCACAGAGTGGGCTCATTTATGATCGAACTTTAGGGCTTTCAGACCCTACTAATCGCTGCGTAGACGAGCAAAATCACTCTTTAAGTAATAAAGTAATTTCAGGAAATTGGCAATCAAAATTAAAATAATCTCAAAGACTATAAGATTGGGCACTCTTCAAAAAAGGATAATGCGAAGGGCTGTCATCGTGGTTAGTCATTAACCCACATAATGCTTCTTTTCCAGAAAACGCAAAACGCGATATAAGAAAAAATGTTGTTTGTAAAGTTTTCTCTTGCCTATACAAAGAGAAAATGAAAAATTTGGAGGGCTCCCATGATAAATGACATCTACTGTGTTGGATACAATTATGTTGAACATGTTCATGAACTAGGCAATGTTGTTGAAGATGAACCCGTTATCTTTAGCAAGCCAAAAAGTTCACTCGTTTTAGGTAATGAAATTTATCTCCCTGATTTTTCCAAAGAAATACATTTTGAAACTGAAATTGTGCTCAAAATCTCAAAGGACGCTTTCATGATCATGGAGGCAGAAGCAGAAGAATGCTATGATGCCGTAGCAATAGGTCTTGATCTCACCGCGCGGGATTTGCAAACAAAACTGAAAGGAAAAAGGCTTCCTTGGCTTTTATCGAAAGGATTTAAAGGCGCTGCATACGTCTCTGACTTCATAAACAAGGAAAAAATAAACAACCCAATAACCTTTGCAATGAAGTTGAATAGCGAAACAAGACAAGTTGGCAATACGAAAAATATGATCTTTAGCTTTGAGAAGATAATCTCATTTTTAAGTCACTACATTCAGCTAAGACGTGGTGATCTCATATACACAGGCACTCCACAGGGTGTCGGAAAACTTTCTCAGTTTGACAGAATAGAATTGTATCTCGAAAATCAATTAATTTCAGAGCTAAAAGTAAAATGAATCATCAAATACTGACCTTTTTCATTGTTTCATTTTTTTAGTCATCTCACCGGGGCCGAATATGGCCCTTATCATCGATAATGCAACGAGATTGGGAAGAAAGAACGCATTTGTAAACGTTTTAGGATTGTGTACAGCAACATATGTGCATGGGGCATTTTCCATACTAGGTGTATCAGCGCTCATTCTCAACAACAAAACGCTGTTTTTTTTAGTAAAACTCATGGGTGGCAGCTATTTATTATACATGGGCTTTAAATCAATTAAATCTGGAATACACAGCTTAAATTCAAAAGAAAGAAGTTCAACGAATGAAAAGCATGCTACGAGTGAAACAAAGCTTTTAACCAGCTATATGGACGGTTTTTTGACACAAATACTAAACCCAAAGTATCTATATTTTACATAGCAACTTTTCCAAAATTCTTAGCTTCTGGTGGTAGCATTAAAAAAGGTTTTGAACTTGTAACCATACATTCTTTCAACATCTTTGCATGGTTTACTTTAATGACCATTTTTATATCATTTGCCAGTACCGCCTTAAAAAAGCAGCGGGTAAAAGGCTCGATTAACATTGCGACAGGAACAGTTTTATCTCTGTTTTCTTTTTTCATTTTCTTTGGATAGTTTTATCTTTTGATAACAAATTGTAAAGTTAATAGAGCAATCTTTTCCTGATTCTGTCTCTCACTATGAATAGCTCAATCTCTAACAGAACTTATACAATCCCCAGTTCTTTTTTTCTTTGTATAACTGAATTACGTTGCATTTCTTTATCATACTCTCAAGGACGTTTGTGTAAACAATGTGAGTTTCTCGCAATATTTTATAAAATGTTACCAATATCTAAACAAAATCCTTATTCATCACTTTAAAAAATAAGCTATGATATTCCTCTTTTCGTTTATGAAACATAAAGTAACTTTTTGATTTATGATAGCACCATACAAACAAAAAAATGATTTTAAAAATCATTTTAATTTTCCATTACAAATTGTTCTTAAACTAAGATGAGAACTCTCGAGTGCTATTTGAGCAAAAATTAAAACTCTCACCATTATGAATAATAATAAATAATGCACTGATTACAAATAATAAGTTTCAAAAAATTATAAAAACTCCTGACAGTTTTCTGAAATAATTTTAAAAGCCCCACGTCTTTTAATGAACAATTAATTTGTTATTAATAACAATAAAAAGCTCCCTATTCAAATATCTGTTACGTTATTTAAGAGAAAAACATTCTCTTTTTTCAAAACCATATTCCTAAAACATATTCTTTTCTTTATCCACACAAAATCATAAAAAACGTTTTTTTCCTTTACACCTCATTTATATCATGCTTCGATACAGAACAATGCATTTTTAGTGTAATTTAATCTCAAAATAATTAAAGGGAACCCCCAAAAAATGAGCTATAAACAAAATTTAAAAGATGGTCCTCAGATGAAACTACAACGTGGCCTAGATAACCGTCACGTACAACTTATAGCCCTCGGTGGAGCTATTGGAACAGGACTCTTCATGGGATCAGGAAAAACAATTAGTGTAGCAGGCCCTTCCATCGTACTCGTTTATGCTATTATTGGATGTGCCCTATACTTTGTCATGCGTGCTATGGGAGAATTATTGCTTTCTAATTCACAGTACCGGTCCCTTATTGATTTTTCAACCGATATGCTAGGACCGGGAATCGCTTTCTTTGTAGGCTGGAGCTATTGGTTGAGCTGGGTTGTAACTGGAGCTGCAGATATTATTGCCATCATCACTTATATGCACTTTTGGTGGCCAACGCTTAATCCATGGATTGCCGTTTTTTCTTGCATTGGTTTCTTTTTAATTTTTAATCTCTTTGCCGTAAAACTATTTGGTGAACTTGAATTTTGGTTTGGTCTTATCAAAGTCGTAGCAATTTTAGCATTAATTGTTGTTGGTTTTTATATGATCGCTACGAGCTTTACTTCTCCCAATGGTACTGTTGCTTCTCTCAATCACGTATGGAACGATGGAAATATCTTTCCGCGAGGAATGACAGGTTTTTTTGCTGGATTTCAAATTGCCATTTTTTCTTTTGTTGGTATAGAAATTGCAGGAACAACTGCAGCTGAAGTCAAAAATCCTAAAAAAGTTCTACCAAAAGCAATTAATGCAATACCAGTACGTATTGTACTCTTTTACATCTTCTCTCTCATCGTGATTATGTCAGTCACACCTTGGGATCAAATTGTTCCAGATAAAAGCCCCTTTGTTTCGATGTTTTGGCTTGCTGGTATTCCGATAGCTGCTGGTTTGGTAAACTTTGTCGTTCTCACCTCGGCTGCTTCTTCGGCAAATAGTGGTATTTTTTCTACTAGCCGCATGATATATGGGCTTGCAACACAAAAAGGTGCTCCTCCAATTTTAGGTAAGCTTTCCAAATATCATGTTCCAGCCAATGCTCTATTCTTTTCCTGCTTATGTATTTTAATAGGGTATACAATTGCCTCACTCTCTCCAAGCCTCATAAGTGCTTTCACAATTGTGACGAGCATCTCAGCTATTGCATTTTTATTCGTATGGTCTGTAATTTTGGTTAGCTATATTGTATATCGTCGCAATCACCCTCATTTGCATGCTGAATCCGTCTACAAAATGCCAGGAGGAGTTATCGTGTGCGGGATAATTTTAGTTTTCTTTGCTTTCATGCTCTATTTGTTAACGTTAGAAGAAGACACCCTAACAGCTTTAAAATACGGTATATTCTGGTTTATTTGCTTAGGCATAACCTATTTTACATTTGTAAAGAAAAAAATGACTCAAGGTAACAAATAAAGTCTATACATAAAACATCTCAAAAAAGGGTAATTTTAGTTACCCTTTTTCTACTTAACCTCCTCCCCAAACATCAAAAAACGACGATTCCTACCAGCGCCGGTTTGTGAACAATCCAGCTTATTAAGAGGGAATGCTGCTGATCATTTATATGGTTCACCTACATAAGGCTCTATGGGCTAGCCCTGCCCTGAACACTCACCACACATTCTAAAAATACTTAATGTGTAAAATGTTATATGCTTTATATCACTACTCTACACAACAGTATTTTACTGTATAATAGGATAAGAACGAGCTATTCTGTAAAGAATTCTCTATAAACTTCACTGACATTGTTTACTAATAAAACATGAGATTTTATCTAAAACTTCCCCCCCCAAAAAAATTTATATTCAATTTTTTATCAAAATTAAAAATGTAGCTCTAAACAGAATATATCTTAATAGCTATCTGCAATAAAAAAAGATTCTATGAAAATATTTTTCTATTTGTAATAAATTTTAAATATTAATACTTAAATGTAAATTTTAAATATATTTTTTAATTATTTAAATAATAGTTTAACAATTTAAACTTATTTTATTTATAAATAAAGTTTTATATTTAATAAATTTACAATTTTATTTATATTTTTATATATAAAAAATATAAATAAATAAATAATTTTAAATATAAATATATTTATATAAAAATTACTATAAATAAATATAATTATTGTTTATATACAAATAATAATTATGTATAAAATAAATTATATTATACATAATTAATATTAATTATGTATAAAACATAAAAATCAAAAAAAATATAATACAATTTATCTTTTGTTTCTTATATATAAAATAATTATTCCATTAATGAATAATGTTCTTGCTTTATTCACATATAGTCATAGAAAAAAATTCCTTTACTCCTTAACCATAGCGTGTTCCGATAGAAGGAATTACCTTTTTTAGGGTAATTTTATTTAAAAATAACTAAGGAGAACTCCCCAAAAATGAACAAACAAAATTTAGAAAAAAAACCTAAGAAGAAATTACAACGTGGACTACATAACCGACACATACAACTTATAGCCCTCGGTGGAGCGATTGGAACAGGTCTCTTCATGGGATCAGGAAAAACAATCAGTGTAGCAGGGCCTTCGATTCTACTCGTTTATGCAATTATTGGTTGTGCTCTATACTTTGTCATGCGTGCTATGGGAGAGTTATTGCTTTCTAATACACAATACCGATCTTTTATTGACTTCTCAACCGATCTTCTAGGACCATGTGCCGGATTCTTTATCGGCTGGACATATTGGTTGTGTTGGATTGTCACTGGAACTGCTGAAATTATTGCTATTGTCACTTATACACACTTTTGGTGGACTGAACTCAATCCGTGGATTCCTGTTATAATTGGTCTTATGTCCTTTTTAATTCTTAACCTCGTCGCAGTAAAACTATTTGGCGAACTTGAGTTTTGGTTTGGTTTTATCAAAATCGTAGCAATTCTAGTCTTAATCGTTGTAGGATTTTATATGATCTTTACCGGTTTTGTCTCTCCAAACGGTACGGTTGCTTCTCTTAGCCATATATGGAACGGTGGGAATATTTTTCCGCGAGGAATTACAGGCTTTTTTGCTGGATTTCAAATTGTTATTTTTGCTTTTGTTGGCATTGAACTCGCTGGAACAGCTGCTGCTGAAGTAAAAGAACCTCAAAAAGCTCTACCACAAGCTGTTAATTCAATACCAATCCGCATTGTATTCTTTTATATATTCTCTCTTCTTGTGATTATGTCTGTGACGCCGTGGGATCAAATCAGTCCAGAAAAAAGCCCATTTGTAACAATGTATGCACTTATTGGTATTCCAACTGCTGCAGGTTTGATGAACTTTGTTGTCCTCACAGCTGCCGCATCTTCAGCAAATAGTGGAATTTTTTCTACCAGCCGTATGATATATGGGCTAGCAACACAAAAAGGTGCTCCTAAATTTTTAGGAAAACTTTCTCGTAACCACGTTCCAGCTAACGCATTATTCTTTTCATGTATATGCATCTTATTTGGTTATGCAATTGTATCGTTATCTCAAACACTCATAGCTGCTTTTACAATTGTTACGACAATTGCCGCAACTTTGTTTATATTTGTATGGTCTATCATTTTGATCAGCTATATCGTCTATCGCCGCAATCGTCCTCTCCAGCATACTGTCTCTCCTTATAAAATGCCTGGAGGTGTTGTTATGTGTTGGGCGCTTCTTATTTTCTTTGCATTCATTATTTATTTATTGTCATTAGAAGCCGACACTGCCATAGCTTTAAAATACACTCCAGCGTGGTTCATATTTTTAGGAATTGTATACTTTCTTTTTGGAAAAAAGAATTATGCAAAAAATTAAAAAATAAAGCTTATGTTTCCAAAAACATATAAAAAAGGGTAACTAAAGTTACCCTTTTTTTGATATTTATCTATAAAATTATAAAAGCTATTGACAAAATATCTCTGTAGAAGCTTCAATTACGCTCTTTATCAACCAAAGCGTTAGATTTTATCCAAGGCATCATAGAACGAAGTTTTTTACCAACTTCTTCAATAGGATGATTATCATTTAAACGCCGCATACTTTTAAAATGAGCAGCACCAGCTTTATATTCTTGAATCCAATTCGATGTAAATTTACCCGTTTGAATATCTTTCAATATACGTTTCATTTCTGCTCTAGTTTCATCCGTAATCACACGTGGACCAGAGATATATTCACCCCATTCAGCTGTATTAGAAATCGAATAATTCATATTTGCAATGCCCCCTTCATACATGAGATCAACAATCAGTTTCACTTCATGTAAACACTCAAAATAAGCCATTTCCGGCGCATAACCTGCCTGTGTTAATGTTTCATAACCTGCTCGAATCAGTTCAACAAGACCTCCACAGAGAACCGCTTGTTCACCAAAAAGATCAGTTTCGCACTCTTCTTTAAATGTTGTTTCAATCACCCCAGCACGTCCACCACCAAGTCCACACGCATAAGATAATGCTACATTATGTGCATGCCCTGAAGCATCTTGCGCCACCGCTATTAAGCAAGGAACACCACAACCCCGTTGGTATTCATGACGAACTGTATGCCCTGGACCTTTAGGAGCAATCATCACAATATCAACGTTTTTTTTAGGTTCAATCAAGCCAAAATGAATGCTCAAACCATGCGCAAAAGCAATCGCTGCCCCATCGTGTAAATGATCATGAATATGTTCCTTATAAATATCAGCTTGCAATTCATCTGGTGTTGCCATCATGATGAGATCTGCCCATTTTGCTGCTTCAGCAACACTCACCACTTCAAAACCATCAGCCATGGCTTTTTTAACTGTTTCCGACCCTGAACGCAAAGCTATTTGCACATTTTTAACACCAGAATCTTTCAAGTTTAAAGCGTGTGCACGCCCTTGAGAACCATAACCAACAATGGCTACTTTTTTCCCTTTAATGAGATTAACATCCGCATCACGATCATAATAAACACGCATAAAAAAATTCCTTCTTTCTCTATTTAAACTGGATTTCAGATTATTTTTATTCAATAAGAAACATTATCTACAGTGCATCACACACTTATAAAGACAAAAAACACCGCTTATAAGAACACAGCAATTGAATAATTTTAAAGTTTACATATTGCATAGAAAAAACTGTAGTCCCCAAACATTCCTAAAACATATACGGATCCCCAAATAAACTTCAACTGCTATTCTACAAAAACAATAATTACACAAAATAAGATTTCTAAAGAAAATTTAGCTAATATTCTACTCTTTTATCGTGCAACAAAACGCTATATTCTAAAAATTAAGATACAACATACAATTTTTAACATGAACCAAATCAATACAGATAGCAAGAAAAATTACAAAATAACAAGTATTGTGTTAATACAACTTTCAAAAGCATATACAACAATATCTTTAGAATAATAAAGAGGATGTTTTTACTTTTTACGTTCTTTAATATCCACGCCTCTCACGCGAAGAAGCCCCCATACGTCCATTATGTTATCCATTTATGGCGCCTTATAAAAAAATTTTAATATGCTCAAGCCCTTTTCAAGAATTCCCTATAATAGTGTAAGATTTATTGCACATCACTCTCTTTACTTCATAAAGCTACAAGTCGATATCATCATTCTATTTAACAGCTCCTATTGCATTAAGCTTATTCATAAGGAGATTTTACGTTATACTATTTACAGATAACCCAAAAATGAGCTCAAATATCAAGAAAATTTGTGTATTGATCCATTAAAATCCTACGCACTCCTTTATAATGGAAATACTTTCAAAACCCTATCTCTTCTCCATTCAAAGAAATTATAATAAGAAGATTTTAAAACTTCCTCATAATGGATAGTACAAATAAAAAACATCGCATACACTCAAAAACAAAAGATAGAAAGCAACCAATAAATAGAGGAACAATAGAATATTTATAATGCACGATAATAGTGCTATTTATCTAAGCATATATTGTTTTTTAAGATAAATTGGCAAACCTCTATAAAAATTTCTTTTCCAATTTTTATAGAGAGAAAAAGATTACGATAATAACCGGATAAAACGCTGAACAGTCTCATGTATTCCATACTCTAATGCATCAGCAATGAGCCCATGGCCAATAGAAACTTCATCAAGCCAAGGAATATTTTTGACAAGAGCAGGAAGATTCATAAGTGTCAGATCATGCCCTGCGTTTATACCTAACTGCAACTCTTTTGCTCTTCTTGCTGCTAAAACAAGTTTATTGAGCTCTTGATCTTGTTTTGTTTTATCCTGAAATGCACCACCGTAAGGTCCCGTGTAAAATTCCACACGATCAGCGCCCATTGCTTTAGCAATATCAAGACCATCGACAGTAGGATTAGCAAAAAGGGATACACGAATCTTTCTGTTTTTTAAATTCTGAATAATAGGTGCTAAAAATTCTGCATCATGAGCAAAATTCCAACCATGATCAGACGTTGACTGATCTGGATCATCAGGAACAAGGGTGATCTGATCCGCATAGTTTTCAGCGATATCCAAAAATTGATCACTGGGATAACCTTCAATATTAAACTCAGCTGTAGGAAAAGTGTTCTTGATTAAACAGTATATATCTGGCAAATCCGCAAAACGAATATGCCTTTCATCAGGGCGCGGATGAACCGTCAAACCTGCTGCTCCAGCAGCAAGCGCTATATGCCCAATATTCGTTATACTTGGCCACGGAAGATTACGTCGATTACGCAAAACAGCAACAGCATTAAGATTAACCGAAAGTTTTACCGCCATGCCCATTTCCATTTTTTTATAGTATGTAACAAGATAGAAAAAAGGCATTTTCCATCTGAAACTTAGATGATATACACATTTTTTTCTATCGAACAATCGTTAAACGCTCTGCTGCGCGCGTAATTCCCGTATAAAGCCAGCGCGCATACATATCACGAAATGCAAAACTTTCATCAAACAAAACGACATTATTCCATTGAGAACCTTGTGCCTTATGAACCGTTAATGCATACCCATAATCAAAATCATCATATCGCTTTTTTAATTGCCATGAAATTTCTTGATCAGGGTTTTCAAACGCTGCTTTTAAAAGTTTAATCTTTGCTACCCCACGCTCACTTTCTTCTGGTTTCACAAGAAGATTAATACTTGGTTTAACGGTCTCCTTCTGTGAAGTCATCACCTTCCATAAAGAGCCATTCAACAAACCTTTAATAGGATCGTTTCGCAAACACACCAGCTTATCTCCCGCTTGCGGATAATCTGCTGTAAATCCCTTTAACACACGCAAACGCTGATTATAAAGGTGGCGTGTACGATTAACCCCTACCAAGACCTGATCAGCATCCAAAACCAATTGTTGATTGACCTCTTTACGTGTCACAACGCGCGCTTCTCCATAGTCACCATAAGCAATATCGCGTCCTTCACGTACATCCATAGCAAGACGTATAATCGGATTGTCGCGCGCTTGCCGATGAATTTCTGAAAGAAGAAAATCTGGTTTCCCATTAGAAAAAAAGCCCCCACCAGATATAGGAGGCAATTGACCTGGATCACCAAGAACAAGAATTGGCGTTCGAAAGCTCATTAAATCACGCGCCAATTGTTCATCAACCATCGAGCACTCATCAACAATAATGAGTTTAGCTTGTGCAGCAGCACTTCTTCGATTTAATGTAAATGTTGGAGCAATAGACTTTTTTCCTGTTATTTCATCGGAAACTTCCTCTTCTCCACGCGGACAATAAATCAGCGAATGAATCGTACAAGCATTGCTTGCACCTTTAGAACGCAAAACCTGCGCCGCCTTCCCTGTAAAAGCAGCAAATTGAACAGAACCATCAACTGTCTCTGCAAAATAGCGCGCAAGCGTCGTCTTACCGGTCCCCGCATAGCCAAAAAGGCGAAAAAGAGGAGAACGCCCTTCCCTCAACCACGCGGCAACAGCCTTTAATGCATTATCCTGTTCCCGTGAAAACTGCATAGCTTACCAACATAAGATTTGCATAAGAAGAGCAGTATTTTGAAAAAAAACGACTATCAAGAAAAACCTTTTTATTAAGAATTGCTGACACACGCCCATCTAACAACCTTCGTAGCACAATTATCAATTATTTACCCATTGCTTTTTCAAGATATTGTAAAAATCTAAATTTTATCTATACATCGATCTTCTTGGTAACACCTTATACTTATCAAATAAAATATCATTTTTTACAACAGTAACACCAACAATGGAATATGCATATCTTAAATTTAAAATAACACCTATATACGCTTTTTTTAACCAAAATTTAGAATAAGAAAAAGAGCATTGCAATTGCAAAAACCTCACTAGAAAAAATGTCCTTAACAGGATAAGAATAATGTCATTTTATGAATACTATTTTACACAATCAATCAGCTTTCTTGCACATAAAAATAAAGTACATCCACTATTACGAAATAATAATTAAATATATCGAAAACCTCTTGGCAGAAATAGAAATAGCTCTCAACAAAACGACTTAATCCTATGATGATACACCTATAAAGTTCCTATCGTCCTCTTATCATGATTTTAATAAATTTACTCTTCATGCTACAAATTAAGTGGTATCTCAACGAATAAAGAGAGATATCACACTTATATGCAGCACGCTTTATCTCGCACAAATATGTAGCTTTTTCTGTTTCAACAATAAAATCTGGTTCGTAAGTATGGCCTTCTTGGTAGTCTATTATAAGAAAACTGGGATATGGTTTCAGTCCAGCGTAGCACTTCAGATTCGTCCTCTAGAATATGAGAAAAGCGCAATTCTCCATCTACTGAGTCAAACTTTTTTGTCGCAATGTTTTAAAATTTATAAAAACTAACTGATTAATGCTATTCTTATTGCTAAAATAACAATGAAACCAAGGGGGATAATTTGTTAATAGGCTTGGCGTTATGCCAAAATATCAGCGGTGATATTGCTTTTTGTTTGTTTTAGAAATGAAATAATGAACTCAAATATTGATGAATGAAACAGGAGGTTTAAATTGAAAATATTAATTCCAGACGACTATCAAAAAGCCACCCTAACATTACAGTCTATTACAAAATTAATGAAATCGCATGAAGTGCTGGTTATAAATAATTTAGCTAAAGAATGTGATTTAGAAGATAAGCTCAAAGAGATAGATATTCTTATCTTAATCAGAGAACGGACTATAGTTGATAGAAATCTTCTCCTAAAACTGCCAAATTTAAAATTAATCTGCCAAACAGGCCCTATAGGTTCACATATTGATATAGAAGCTTGTAGAGACTTGGGAATTGAAATATTAGACGGTGGTGGAGATCCAACTTCTGCTGCTGAATTTGCGTGGCTCTTAATTATGTCTGCGCGTAGAAAACTCTGTAAATCTGTATCTGATATGAAAAAAGGACGATGGCAAACAACATTTGGCAACCAAATGAAAGGGGCTACTCTTGGAATATTCGGGTTTGGGCGTATTGGTAAAATGGTTGCTCAATATGCTCAAGCTTTTGGCATGTCCATTTTGGTTTATGGGAGCGAGCGTTCAACGCAAGAAGCAAAAAATTTAGGTTATCATTTTACGCATTCAAAAGAAGAATTTTTTACACGTCCTGACATTATATCCATCCATTTACGTTTAAGTGATAAAACTAGAGAAATCATAAAATTAGATGATCTATTGAGCATGAAACCTCATGCTATTTTTGTCAACACAGCGCGTTCAGCTTTGGTTGAAAAAGGGGCGATAGAAAAAATACTCAGTTTGGAAAATTCAACTTACTTTGCACTGGATGTTTATGACAGCGAGCCAGTATATGAGAGCAAATTATTGCAATCAGATAGAGTTCTTTGCACGCCACATCTGGGCTATGTGACTGAAGAAAGCTTTGAGAATTATATTGAAAAAGCTTGCCAAAATATAGCATCTTTTATGAAGAGCGCTTAATGCCGGCTGAGCCAATGTTTGTAAAATTTATCTTATATCGCTAGCGTATCAAATTTGCACGACACATAATAGCTTATTTCCTTAAATGAAGCATATTCCTTAGTTTTCATATTAATACCAATAGTATGGACAGATTTTTATGTAATCAGCATAAAATACACAATTTATTATTGCAATCATTAAAAAAGGCTACCTCATTGGAATACACTTTAATTGGAGGAGGCTGAGTGAGCAATAATAAATTTATAGAAAAAATTATTATAGATGGATTGTATTGCTTGTTGCCACTATCGCTCAAGCATCAGCCTGCTTCTTTGTTCAAGGGATTGGTCCTTTAGCTGAATTTTTTAAGAAAGATTTCTCGCTTAGTAACTCTCAGATAGGTTTGCTGTCTTCAGCCGCGCAGTTCCTACCTATTATTGGCTTACTTGTAGCTGACGAATTACTAGACAAGTTTAACGAGCGCTATATTGTTGGAGTTGGCGCGGTCGGCGTTTCTGTCGCCCTTTTGTTGGGAGCAATCGCAGATAACTATATTTCCCTTTTGGTTTGTTTGCTAATTATAGGGGAATTTTATAGTTCTGCTCAACCCGGTGGCGCTAAATCTGTTTCTTCATGGTTTCCACAATCGCAGCGCGGATTTGCAATGGGAATAAGGCAGGCGGGGTTAACATTAGGTTGTGGGGGCATTAGCTGGAATAGTTCTTCCTGCGAGTGCGCTTGTCTATGGCATACAAGGTGCGTTTTTGGTCGGTGCCATCGTTTCTTTTTTAGGGGGATGTATATTTATTATTTTTTATCACTCACCAGAAAAAGTTGTCGCTATCGTTCCAGAAAGCAAAGAAAAAGTTTCGTTCTATGCAAATGTAAAGTCTCGTCTTGCGATGTTAACTGCACCGCATATGAAGAATATTATTTTCTCAGGCGTTTCACTTGTGATCGTTCAATATGTTTTAACCATTTTTATAACGATTTATTTTTATAGAATCTATCAGCTGTCCTTAAATAAAAGTGCTTATTTGTTTTTTGTTTCACAGGCTTCTGGTGCCTTAGGAAGAATTATTTTAGCAGCGTGGAGTGATCATTGTAGAAAAGGACGATTTTTTCCTGTCTTGTTTTGCATGATTGCAGTCGTTTTTGGATTTTTAATATTAATTTTAGGCATGAGTGGATCCATAATTTATTTAACTATTTTATCTGCTTGGTTAGGTTTTTTTGGATTGGGATGGTATGGCCCTTGGGTCGCCTATATTGTAGACTCTTCACCAAAAGAAAGCGTTGGCTTTTCTCTGGGGTTAGCAATGTCTATAAATCAAATCGCAATTATTACTGCTCCACCATTATTTGGATTAATCCAAGATTTTACAGAAACTTATTTACTAACATGGCTGATTTTAATTTTAATTATTATTTTTTCACTTTTCTTAATAAGAAAGTAGGGAAAGATAATTGGGGAGGAAATTATAATGATAAATGAAAATACTTTTGAGTTGAGCAATCTCGAAAGAGACAAACTTTGGGAGGCTTTAGACCATGTTATTTATGATCCATACGGTGGTATTGAATATTCGGTTGAGCTAAAAAAAATAGCATTTTCGCTGCTACCCCATAGAATATTAACAATTCTTATGAATCAAAAGGTGTCTATTACCCCTAAACCATATTTAATCTTTGAAAACCTTCCTGTTGATAGACAAATTAATATGTCACCTAATCCTTACAATTTAGATGAGTCTTGTAAAAGTGGCTATATTAGCGAAAATTTAATTATGATGTTTTCTTTATTGATCGGAGAGCCTTATTCAATTAAGTTTGAAGGCGAACATATAGTAAATAACCTAGTTCCTTTAGAGGATAATAAAAAAGATTATACAGGATTAGGATCTGAAGTTGAGTTAGATTTTCATATGAAAATGCTGCACTAAAATTTATAACGGATTTAAATTTATCTCCTAAAGGGGATACTTTTATCTGGTGTTCGCAATGGTGTTGATGGTCCGTTAACGAGAATATCTGATGCACGTCTAGCTTTAAAACTTTTAAGTGAGGAGGATTTGAGGAGCTTCAGGGATAATTTATATATAATTAATGTTCCCTATAGATGGAGAAAAAATGGGGTAACTTCTACAAGTAAAGTGCCCCTCGTTCAAGGGGACGGTGAATTCCCAGATATCAGCGCTGTTTTTTATCCAGGCATGTTAGAGCCACAGTCAAAAAAAGCCAAGGAAGCTTTAGATCATTTTTATGAAGCTATTAAGGCTATATCTTTTGGAATTGATGTACAACCAGGAAGATTATTATACATTGATAATAGAATGGCCCTACACTCTAGAGATAAATTTTTTGGATCATTTGATAGTTATGAAAATCCAATGCGATGGATTCAAAGAGTGTTTGTGTCTGCAGATTTATGGAATCATAGATATATAGAACAAATAAAAGAAAGAATATTTAATTTTCAATGTTAATATCCTGATAATGATATGATGTTGAGTATTATTCTGGTTTATATATTGACGATACATCTCATATGTATAGGTTTCTCCCGCATAATCATACCTGATTATAAGCTATGGTGACCTATTGGTTTTCTATGGCTGCATTTGATTTTTGTTATTTTTTCCCTTCCTTTCAAGCCGCTAGGGGGATTTTCCTATCAAGCCCCTGAAAGAGCTATTTGGAGTAATTTCATAATGCAAAACCAAAACATAGTAACAAACTTTTCTATTGTTTTCATAGGCATGACGGTTTGCATGGTTGCACCCTTCAAGCACAGTGGATTTTTTTCTTGCACGATGGAATCTTTCATATATGAGACAACATAATTAATTTATAACAGATAATTCAATGTATTATCTAAAAAATGCAACGAAATAGCTATTAATGTGAACATATGAATTAAAAAAACAAACATCGCGTACAAATAAATTCAAACATAATTGTGCACACGACTTATAACATTTTTTAGATGAACAAATAATAATACACCCCATGTCTTTAAACAAAGAATGAAAATCATAAAATGAGCTCTAAGGATAATAGGAACTCTCCACAAAGAAGAGACAGAGATGAAGACTCCAAAGACTTCATCATCACCATTTTGTTAACATATTCATTTTATACAAGAATCTTTCCATCGGAAGAAATAGCATTTGCAATAGCTTCTTCGCTTGCCTCATCGGGTAATAACATCTCATTATGGGCACATCCCGATGGGATCATAGGAAAACAGTTTTCTAAATGATAAACACGACAATCAAAAAGAACAGGCTTATCACAATCAATCATCTGCTGAATTTTATCATCAAGTTCATCGGGTTTTGAACAATGAATTCCCACGGCTCCATAAGCTTGTGCCAATTTCACAAAGTCAGGCATAGATTCCGTATAAGAATGAGAAAGACGATTACCATGCAGCAATTGCTGCCACTGGCGGACCATTCCCATATACTGATTATTTAAAATGAAAATTTTCACCGGTGTGTCATGCTGAATAGCTGTTGCAAGCTCTTGAATATTCATCTGAATGGAGGCATCACCAGAAATACACACAACAAGCGCATCAGGATGCGCTATTTGAACACCTATAGCAGCAGGTAAACCATACCCCATCGTTCCAAGACCACCAGAAGTCATCCAATGTTTTGGTTCATCAAAATGATAATACTGTGCTGCCCACATCTGATGCTGTCCGACATCCGTTGTGATATAAGCACGGGCATCTTTGATAAGAGCATAAAGCCGTTCAAGAGCATATTGAGGCATGATAACATCTTTTTTTTTCATATATGCCAATGAATTGCGTGATCTCCAGCGATTAATCTGCACCCACCATGGTTTACGACTTTCTTTATCGAACTTTGATTGTTCCTTATGCAAATGTTGCATTATATCTGCCAAAACATGCGCCACATCACCAATAATTGGAACTTCTGCTTTTACAATTTTATTGATGGAAGAAGGATCAATATCAATATGAATAATACGCGCATGAGGTGCAAATGCATCAAGGCGCCCCGTGATACGATCATCAAATCGTGCTCCAACAGCTAACATGACATCACAATCATGCATGGCCATATTAGCCTCATAGGTTCCATGCATTCCAAGCATTCCAAGCCAATTTTTACCAGAAGCAGGATAAGCACCAAGTCCCATTAAGGTAGAAGTAATGGGGAAATCTCCCAACTGAACCAAATTACGTAAAAGCTGTATAGCTTTCATCCCCGATGAAATTACACCTCCACCAGAATAAATAATAGGGCGTTTTGCCTCAACTAAAAGAGAAACGGCAGATTCAATAGCCTTAGTATTCCCTTTCAACGATGGAAAAGAATGTAAAGACTCCTGAACTTGAGGTGCTCTATAAAATCCTAAAGCAAATTGAACATCCTTAGGAATATCAATCAAAACCGGTCCAGGACGGCCTGATTGAGAAAGAGAAAAAGCTTCATGAATAATAGCCGCAAGATCATTGACATTTTTAACCAACCAATTACGCTTCGTACAAGACTTTGTAATTCCAACTGTATCAGCCTCTTGAAAAGCATTTGTTCCAATCACCGTTGTTGACACCTGCCCAGAAAAACAAACAAGAGGTATCGAATCCATAAGTGCATCTTGCAAAGGTGTCACAGCATTCGTTGCGCCTGGACCAGAAGTCACAAGCATAACCCCTACCTTCCCGGTGCTGCGTGCATAGCCTTCAGCCGCATGCCCTGCGGCTTGTTCATGGCGCACCAAAATATGCTGGAGTATATCTTGATGATAAAGAACATCAAAAATAGGCAAAACAGCCCCACCAGGATAACCAAAAATATGTTTAACCCCTTGATCTATAAGAGCCTGAACCACTATTTCAGCCCCCGACATTATTTTTCCATCTGCACTCTCTTGCTTTCTTGGATCATTTCTCATTTTTCCCACTCACCTACTTTATAGGACAATAAAAAAGCCCCTAACGGAGCCCATAAAAAAAGACCCCAAAGGAGCCCATTACACAACACATACTGTATGATTACCCCCATTATTCCGACGTATAAAATATATAAAAAATTCCTTGTAGGAAGATTTCTAATTCCATTGATACCATTCGTCAATAAAAAATTATATTTTCTAAAAAATTTCTTTTTCACGAATTATCTTTTATCTTTCGATAAGTTTCTTTGCAAAGCTCTAACTCTTTTATCAAAAAGTAAGCATCCATTCTTCATCAAATTGATTACGAAACCATGTCATTTGTCTTTTTGCATATCTCCTCGTTTGTATTTTCACCGCTTCAAGAGCATTCTCAAAGCTTCTATATCCATCCAAATAAGCCATAAACTCAGGTATACCAATAGCCTTCATTGCTGGTAATGAAGAGGAAAGTTTAAGTTTTTTCATAGCCACCACTTCTTCTAAAGCTCCTCTTTCAATCATAGAATCCAAGCGTTTATGAATACGTTCATAAAGCAGAGAACGTGGTGGCATGAGAAGAATTTTTTCGGTCAAATTCGGCGCAATGATAGGTGTTGTTTTTTGTTTCTGCCACCAACTGAGCGTCTTACCGGTTGCATCATAAACTTCCAAAGCACGTACAATACGCTGTCTATCGTGCGAAGAAATTTTTTCAGCAACAACAGCATCAATCTGCAACAACTGGCGATAAAGACTTTCAGGTCCCTCTTTATCAAGCAGCAAACGCCACTTCTGCCGCACAACATTTGGAACATGAGGGATTTCCGAAATCCCCTCTAAAAGAGCACGAAAATAAAGTCCTGTCCCACCAACAAAAATAACTGATCTTAAAGAAAAAGTAGCCAATAGCTTCTCGACATCACACAACCATTGCCCTACTGAATAATTCAAAGTAGGACTCACATGACCATAAAGATAATGGGGAACAATCGCGGTATCAGCCTCCCCCGGCCGTGCCGTTAAAATATTTAAAACATCATAAACCTGCATTGAATCAGTATTAATAATGAGAGCATTCTTTTCTTGAGCCATTTGCAAGGCAAGTTCTGACTTCCCACTTGCCGTTGGCCCCGCTATTAATGTAACTGTTCTCTGTGTCATGAATAGCAATTTCTCCCAATCAATAACTTATTGCAACATGCAGACACCACCAAAGCCCCCTATGAAATTTATAAAAAATGGGCTTAATAACAACACCAAAGGAATTTCCAAGCATTTTTGCTATCATAGTTCAATAGTAAACTACAGCCATAATAATTCTGTCCGTTAGTCCATTAAAAACAAACATATTCTTTGTCATTATTTATGAAAATAATACTGAGCTTAACCTATACAATCAAACAGCTTTATTTTTTCCTATAAAAACAGTATACTAATCTGATTTATAATAGGAGATTCAGAAATTGTCTTCTTCACGCTCTCTTTTTTATAACTATTTCTTCATCCATCACCAAGAAAGGTGTAAATATATATATATAACTAATTTAGTCTAATATGATTTTTCTCTAAGATAGTTTTTTTCAAACTGAATTGAAAAAAAACGTTCTCCATAGCACATAAAGTACAATCACAAAGGACTAAAAGTCTCACTAAATAAAACATTATTTATAATAATAATTGACTTAAACACAAAACATAGATCTCTTATGCAGCATTTCAAAGTCTAGGCTGTTACAAGATTGGAAACTAGCAAATCTATGATGGTACCAACTTGTACTTTTATTTAACGTAGAAACAGAGCTGCCCAATGGATTTTATATTGCACACCCCATGCTCTCTATCGTGAAATGAGCTTGAGAAACATTGGACATCACATGCCTGACTTGCAAAATATCCCATTACTAAGGCTGATAAAAAACAAAAAAATAATTTTAAGGATCAATCCATTAGGAGCGTTACGAACCGTAACTCTCCATCTGGACGCGCTACAATAAATAGAGCATTTTTGCGTCCAGCTTCACGTAATTTATGAATACGTTTTTTAGCCTCATCAATTGTTGTGATAGAACTCTGATTGATATCAACAATCACTTCACCAACGCGAATACGCTTTTTATCCGCTGCGCTATTTTGTGCAACAGATGTCACCACTAGTCCTCGAAGTTTATCTGAAATTGAATAACGATGACGCAAATCCTCTGTCAGTTCAGATAACGTCATTCCCATAAATTGCATTGTCACATTTTTCGACAGATCTTGATTTTTTTTATCATCAACTTCTTCTGTATCTTCATTTGGATCTGTTTCAATCAAACGTCCAAGCTTAACTTTTACTGTTTCTTCTTGCCCATTCCGTAAAATAGTAACGTCCACCACTTTTCCTTCTGAACTTTCTGCAACTAAACGCGGCAAATCACGTGCATGCTTAATTTTGGAATTACCAAAGGAAAGAATAACATCTCCAGTTTGTAACTGGCTATTATCTACATTATTTTCTTCCGTCTGTTCTATTTTACCAGCCACCAATGCTCCCACAGCATTGTCCAATTTTAAACTTTTTGCAATATCCTCTGTTACCGGCTGAATACGAATAGCCAACCAACCACGCCTTATTTCTCCAAAATTACGCAATTGATTAATAACAGAAAGAGCCATATCCGATGGAATAGCAAATCCAATACCGATAGATCCTCCCGAAGGTGAAACAATTGCTGTATTAATGCCAATGACTTCACCATTTCTATCAAATAACGGACCACCAGAATTGCCCCGATTAATTGCTGCATCTGTTTGAATAAAATTATCATAGGGACCAGCATTAAGATCACGGTTACGTGCAGAAATAATACCAACCGTCACACTTCCACCAAAACCATAAGGATTACCAATAGCCATAACCCAGTCACCAATACGTGCTTTTTCTGAATCACCAAAACGCACAGCTTTTAATTTTTTACTTCCTGCATCGACTTGAAGCAACGCCAAATCAGTTTTGCTATCCTTTCCAAGAAGCTTTGCCTTTAGTTTTGTACCATCCGTAAAATTAACTTCAATATCATCAGCATCTACAATAACATGATAATTTGTAACAATAATCCCTTTTTGCGCATCAATCACAAAACCAGACCCTAAAGAACGCACCTTTTGAAATTGACTATCTTTTTGACCATCCTTGGGTATAAAAAAATCACTAAAATATTCCTCCAGCAATGAATCTTTTGGAATAACGGGTACCGAGGTGTTTGCATCCTGTTCTGTTCCTTCAACAGTCTGCGCCGTGGAAATATTCACAACTGTTTCCAAAAGCTCAGAAGCTAAATCAGGAATAGAAAGCAATGCCTTGCTTGTCTCGGCTCCCCAAGACAAACTCACTGATCCTGATAGAAACAAAGTCACACAAAAAACAACTCTTGTGATAAAAAACTTTAAAAACGTATTTTTACTCACGACACTTCTATCCATGACATGCCTTTAATCAAAGATGCAAAGAGCCCCACTAAATTTATATACGGAAAACCAGCACGGCTCGATACTCTCTACCACTTTTACCATAAAAGAAAATGGTCACAGATCATTCTTTTCATGCAAAATCTCGTATCTGCAATCCATTATTTTATCTATTCTCTCCCGATTTTGGATCAGTTTTACTGAGGCCAGTATTCATTGTCGGTAAGAATGCTTTATTTGCCTGCGGCGGATTACGAAAATAGAAAAAGAAATCCTCATTTGGAGAAATCACCATCGGAGTACGCTCTAAATTCTTGTATTGTTCCATCGCCAACCAAAAATCGTAAAAAGACGGATTAGCCTCCCTCGCATTCAATAAAAGACGAATACTTTCAGCTTGACCTTCACCACGGGTAATTTCAGCATCACGCTTTGCAGCTGCTACAATTTCTTCATATTCACGATTAGCTTCTGCCACAATACGATCTCGCTCCTGCTGACCACGAGCCCGGATATTTTCCGCAGCAGCTTCACGTTCAGCTGCCATTTGCCGATAGACATCTTCTGAAACAGCATCAGTCAAATCGGTTTTACGAATACGCACATCAACAATGGCAATACCCAACGAACCTGCATCTACAGAAAATTGCTTCTGTACTTCAGCCATCATCGCGCCTCGTTCATCCGATAAGGCTGCTTTAAATTCTCGCTTACCATAAACAGCACGCAAAGCGTCAATAAACCGTGGTGCAAGGTTTTCACGTGCCGCAATTTGTGGACGCCCAGAAGCAATGCGCTGTAAAAACAACTTAGGATCTGTAATACGGTAAATAAAGAACGCATCCACCTCATAATACGCACCACCACGAACCTGTACAGATTGTGTAGGAACATCGTAACGCAATAACCGATTATCAACAATGATCATCTTATCGATAAAGGGCGCCTTGAAATAGATTCCAGGATTAGATTCTACCTGAACAATTTGTCCAAAACGCTTAATTGCTACCTGTTGACGAGGATAGACGATAAAAACGGACATCCACAAAATCATCAAAACAAACACTATAGCACTAAAAACAAACAAAAAGCGAGATTGCTGCATAATTAATCTCCTCCAGAAATACGAGAATCTAAGAGTAACGCAGGACGCGCTGATGTTGCCTTTACTTTTTCCGATGACTTGCTACGCAACAATTCGTTCAAAGGCAAATAAGGCATCGCTGGAGAATTTGCCTGATCAAGAACCAGCTTATTTGGTGAAGAAAGAATCCGCCCCATCGTCTCCATATAGAGACGGTAGCGAGCAGCTTCTGGTGAAATCGCAGCCTCTCGAGCTATCGCCTGAAAACGTTCAGCACGCCCTGTTGCCTCTTCAACCATTTGTGCCTTTTCACCTTTTGCGATTTCCCGTGTGCGTGAAGCTTCACCATTTGCTAAACCAATTTTCGTAAAACGCACACGATTCCCCTCTTCAATCATTCTTCCACGTTCCTGCTCCGCCTGCTGAACAGAATTAAACGCAGCAGCAACCTTTGTCGGAGGAGCAGCTTCACTGATAGAAACACGGCTTATTTCGACACCAAGTTGATATTTATCCACAGTCAACTGGATAATCTTTCTAACGTCATTAGCAACTTCTTCTTTCTTGTCACGTAAAACATCATCAACCGGCCGCGAACCAATGACCTCACGCATTGCACTCTCAGCAACTTGGCGGACAGTTCCCTCTTGATCATTCACATTGAATAAAAACTGACTAGGGTATGAAATCCGATAATAAACGGAAAAATTAACATTAACGATATTTTGATCACTCGAAAGCATTAAACCATCACTTTGTTGCGCCTCACCGGGCTTCCCACCAATCGCGATTGTTTTTTCCGTTAAAGGTACTTTCATATAGGTCTCAATTGGCCAAAAATGAAAATGCAACCCATCGCCAATAATGCCTTCTTTAGGGATGCCAAAGCGCAACTCTACCGCTTGTTCATTTTGCTGAACAATATAAATTGACTGATATAGCCAAAAAAACACAATAAGCAGAAGGAATAAAACAGAAAAACTGCTTCTCCCGAATTGTTTAAACTGATCCTGCCCTTTGCGCAAAATTTCATTAAGATTAGGACCATTTTCACCACCATTACCGCCACCAGAACCAAAGAGATTCTTAGCTGGTGTTTTTTTGTCACCACTGTTTTTATCGCCACTCCACGGGCCACCACCATTTTGATTTGTCCAGGGCATTATCACCTCTTTAACTGATTACCACTACTCGAACACCAACCATTTGCTTGATCTTATAGGGTGTCTCTTACCTCATTACAATACAACTGATAAACCCTTCCACTTCATATTACAAAAAATTATTTCCGCTCATAAACAACAAAACGTGTCGGATGACTATCTTTATCCCCTTTTGGAATATCTTGTGTTTGCACAATAGTCCACTTTTCTTTATCAAAAACAGGAAAAAAACTATCACCTTCTATAGAAGCTAAAACTTCTGTAAGGAATATTTTATCAGCCATATGCAACCCTTGTTGAAAAATTTCACCCCCACCAATAATAAAAATTTCCTCTACATCATTTTGAGAAGCAACATTTGTTGCAAGAGAACAAGCTTGCGATAAAGAGTGAGCAACAACAGCCCCTTCAGCACAAAAGGTACAATCACGCGTAATGACGATATTTGTACGCCCTGGTAAAGGTCTCCCAATAGAATCCCAAGTTTTTCTTCCCATAATAATGGGCTTACGCAACGTCAAAGCTTTAAAGCGTTGCAAATCCGTCGATAAATGCCACGGCATTGCACCTTCACGACCGATAACACCATTTTCTGCAACAGCAGCAATTAAACAAATGGAAATCGTCATATTGCTACCGGCGCTTTAATATGGGGTTGTGCTTCATAATTAAGCAACTCAAAATCCTCAAATTGAAAAGAAAAAAGATCTGTTACCGCTGGATTTATGCGCATACATGGCAAAGCATTTGGTATACGAGACAATTGATATTTTGCCTGTTCAAAATGATTAGAATAAAGATGAGCATCTCCCAGAGTATGAATAAAATCGCCTACTTTAAGACCGCTTACTTGCGCAATCATCATCGTTAGCAATGCGTAGGATGCAATATTGAATGGAACACCTAAGAAAATATCCGCCGAACGCTGATAAAGTTGACAAGATAATTTCCCCTCCGCAATGTAAAATTGAAAAAGACAATGACACGGAGGCAACGCCATTTCCTCTATTAATGCAGGATTCCAAGCTGACACAATCAAGCGACGAGAATCTGGCGTTTCCTTAATCATCGTTAAAAGATTGTTAATTTGATCAATATGGCGTCCATCAGGAGCAGGCCAAGAACGCCACTGATAACCATAAACAGGACCAAGATTTCCCTTTTCATCAGCCCACTCGTCCCAAATTGACACACCATGCTCTTTCAACCAAGCGATATTTGTATCGCCTTTAAGAAACCACAAAAGTTCATAAATAATTGAACGTAAGTGTAGTTTCTTTGTTGTCAACAACGGAAATCCTGCTTGTAAATCAAAGCGCATCTGATACCCAAAAATAGATCGCGTTCCAACACCCGTTCGATCTGTCCGATCAATACCCTGATTTAAAACGTGAGATAAAAGAGCAAGATATGATTTCATAGGGCTATTATGACCGATTCTTCTCATTATAGAAAATAAAAACTGTAAAATCCGTACAAAGATAATTCAAATCTTTTTCCAAAAACATCTTACACAAGAAATTATCATGATCTGACTAAATTTTTGATGCAAAAGATAAAATACTATAGACAGCTTCTAAAAAAATGACATAAATGAACAAAGATGGATGAACATGAAATAAAGGGATCGACTATGGAAAAACAAGAAGCTTTAAAACCACATGATACAAGAAAACGTATCTGGGCTATCGTGTCCAGTGCATCAGGTAATCTAGTAGAATGGTATGACTTTTATGTTTATTCCTTTACATCTATTTATTTTGCATCACAATTCTTTCCCTCAGATGGCAATGACGTTACGCAACTTTTAAAAGCGGCGGGTGTTTTTGCTATTGGTTTTCTTATGCGCCCAATCGGCGGATGGCTTTTTGGCTTCATTGCCGATCGTTATGGACGCAAACGCTCAATGCTTATCTCTGTTTTTATGATGTGTGGTGGTTCGTTCTTAATCGCCCTACTTCCTACCTATGAAACCATTGGAGTGACAGCAGGAATTCTTTTACTTTTACTCAGAATGCTTCAGGGGCTTTCTGTCGGTGGTGAATATGGTACAACAGCAACTTATATGAGCGAAATCGCCCTCAAAAATCGCCGAGGATTTTTTAGCTCTTTCCAATATACCACACTGATTGGTGGTCAACTTCTAGCCAGTCTCGTTATATTTATTTTAGCGCTTTATCTCACCGAAGATCAGCTAAAAGCGTGGGGCTGGCGTATTCCATTTGCCATTGGTGGACTAGGAGCAATTGTTGCGATTTATCTACGCCGCACACTCCATGAGACAACGACCAAAGAAAGTCGTTCTAGTGCACAAGCTGGTAGTATTAGGGGACTTCTGAGCAACCACCGAAAAGCTTTCTTTCTGGTTATTGGCTTTACAGCTGGAGGATCGCTCACATTCTACACCTATACGACTTACATGCAGAAATATCTGATTACAACCACTGGCTTTGATAAACATACAGCCACAACAATCATGACAGCTGCACTCTTTGTTTTCATGTTACTCCAACCCCTCTTTGGTGCTCTTGCAGATAAAATTGGAACAAGAACTTCACTCCTTATTTGGAGTGTTTTATCTATTATCTTTACCATTCCTGGACTTAATATGATTGGTAGTACTGATAGTACATGGATTGCTTTATCAGTCATTACTGGAATGCTCTGCATTATGAGCTTTTATACATCTATCTCTGGCATTGTAAAATCAGAAATGTTTCCCGCTTCAGTACGAGCAATAGGAGTTGGGCTCTCTTATGCTATTGCCAACGCACTGTTTGGCGGTTCTGCTGAATATGTCGCGCTTGGATTAAAAGATCTTGGATATGAATCTGTCTTCTATTTTTATATAACCGGCATGATGATTATTGCATTCATCGCTGTTCTCTTAATGCCAGATGCTCGCAAAAAAGGGTATTTACAAGGAGACGATATTCATTAACCTTTAATGTTAACAAACAAGGATTTTAACAAAAAAGCCCAGTATTCTGGGCTTTTTTTATATCCTTTCCGATAGCAGTTTAAAGCTCACAATTTTTTTATCCCTTCAAACACTCTAAAAAAGCAATGTTCCCTCCTGCACACGCCGCTTATAAAAATAAATGGCTTCATATTATTATGTAATAAATACTTCTTTTGCTGAATTTAGTTCACTGAAGATAAAAAACGTTTGATTTATTTTAATATTCCCATTCCCACTCAAAGTCGAAGACAAGTGATTATCTTTCAAGAAATTTTATCAATAATAAAGATTACACTCATGATTTTGTTTAATACGTTCTTAATGGTACCCCTCATGCAACACAAATCCTTTCATGAAAAATAGAAAATACCATTATATTATGAATTCACACACTTTTTTGAGAAACATTTCTCAATGCACCCAACTCCATTTCACAACGGCACTCGTGAATGACATAACGTAAAAGCCCCGTAAAGTATAAACATGGGCACTACTCTCTTTACACTTAATAAAAGTGCAAGCCGCTATCATTATACTATTGATGAACTCTTAATATTGTACTCCCCCTTAACACTTAAGATCATTCATAAAAAGTATTTTAACAGATACACCAACCTCGCATGCAATAGTCAATAACATCATTTTACGAAACAACATCAAGCATATAAACTAAAGAGTATCATATCTTCATAAACACTCTGCATATGCAAATAATTCACAATCAAACAAAAAATAATATTTCCTTAAGGATAGTAAAAAGCGTATGATTTACGCAATATAACAACACCATGAGCCCAAAACACCACTGATAGCTCTAGAAAAAATCTTTATGTTTCCCTGAAAAATTATCATGGTACAATGGCGTTTTTATAATGCACATCGTAAATAGCTTTAAAAAGAAGAAAAGTTATAAATCTAAAAGGGGAATACTTCATGAATAATCAAACAACTTTAGATCCACATGATACAAGGAAACGTATTTTTGCTATCATATCCAGCGCATCAGGAAATCTGGTAGAATGGTACGACTTTTATGCTTACTCCTTTGCATCGGTTTATTTTGCATCACAGTTTTTTCCTGAAGATGAAGATATTGTTACACAACTGTTAAAAACGGCAGGAATCTTTTTTATTGGCTTTCTTATGCGTCCAATTGGAGCATGGCTCTTTGGCTTCATTGCCGATCGTTACGGACGCAAACGCTCAATGCTTATTTCTGTTTTTATGATGTGTGGTGGCTCTTTTCTCATTGCCATACTTCCCACTTATAAAACCTTGGGAATAACAGCAGCATTTCTTCTCCTTTTAGTCCGTATGTTTCAAGGACTTTCCGTTGGCGGTGAATATGGTACAGCAGCAACTTATATGAGCGAAGTTGCACCGAAAAATCGTCGCGGGCTCTTTGCTTCTTTTCAATATGCAACAACGATCTCAGGTCAACTTCTCGCAAGTTTTATAATATTTATTTTAGCCCTTTACCTTACTGAAGATCAGTTAAAAGCGTGGGGATGGCGTATTCCTTTTGTGATTGGTGGCTTTGGAGCAATCGTTGCAATTTATCTGCGTAGTTTGCTCCATGAAACAACAACCCACAAAAGCCGCTCTGAAAAACATGCTGGTAGTCTTCGAGAACTTTTTCGCAATCATAAAAAAGCTTTCTTTTTGGTTGTTGGCTTTACAGCTGGTGGATCACTCACATTTTATACATACACCACTTATATGCAAAAATATCTGATCACAACCACGGGCTTTGATAAACAAACCGCAACAACGATAATGACTGCCGCCCTCTTTGTTTTTGTGCTACTCCAACCCCTTTTTGGTTCCCTAGCCGATAAAATTGGAGCAAGAGCTTCACTCATTAGTTGGGGGGCATTATCCATTATCTGCACCATTCCTGTACTTAAAATGATCGGTAATGCCCATAATCCATGGACAGCACTCTTAATTATTATTGGAATACTCTGTGTTATGAGTTTTTATACGTCCATTGCTGGTATCATAAAAGCAGAATTGTTCCCTGCTTCAATCCGAGCAATTGGTGTTGGATTTGCTTTTGCCATTGGCAACGCACTCTTTGGCGGTTCTGCTGAATATGTAGCGCTTGGATTAAAAAATATGGGATACGAATCTGTTTTCTTTTTTTACATCGTTGGTATGATGGTCATTGCACTCATCTCTATTCTTCTTATGCCCGATATAGATAAAGGAGGATATCTCGATAAAGATGATAGACTTCATTAAACTTATTTTCTGGATAAAAAAAGCCCAAGAAATTGGGCTTTTTTTGATCTCCTCTCCACCCTAGTAAAGAACGAAAAGCCCGCCCCGCATTCGTCTTACAAACAACTCAGTTTCTCTTAAATTGTCTATAGTTACTGCCCTCTTTATGTAATTTACTTGATAAGATTCTATGGGCAGCCCTACCCTAAATATTTATCACGATATCTAAAAAAACACCTCATACGGAAAACCTTATCTGAGGCTTACCTCACCCTCCTAAATGATGATGTGTTATGATACAATAAGACAAGTAAGGACACAAAATCCCCTTTTACATTACTTAAGCTTTTTGAAATATTTTCAGTTTTGGGGCTTTCTGCTCATAAAGACCATCTCTTCTATGATCTTCCGGTATTATGCCAATAATTGCATTCTTCTCATAAAGTTTAAAGGTATCTTGATCTACTTTTCAATATTCTCTCCCTTTAAATGCAATGTGATAAATTTTTATTCTACAACACAAGTAAAAATCTTAAAACGAATGACAACATAACTCTAATAAATCATCTTAAAGAGTTTCCCTAAGAAATTGTTGTAATACAATTGAATTTTTCTGGAAATCATAAACAATTATGTTTAGAAAATATGAACTATAAATCCAAAAGGGGAACAATTCATGAAAAATGAAACAACTTCAGCATCACAGGATGCAAGAAAACGTGTTTTTTCTATTATAGCAAGCGCATCAGGAAATCTCGTAGAATGGTATGATTTTTACGTTTACTCATTTACATCAATTTATTTTGCATCACAATTCTTTCCCTCCGATGGTGATACGATTACGCCACTGTTAAAAACCGCAGGTGTGTTTTTTATTGGCTTTCTTATGCGCCCTATTGGAGCTTGGTTTTTAGGGTTTGTCGCCGATCGTTATGGACGTAAACGCTCGATGCTTATATCCATTTTTATGATGTGTGGTGGCTCTTTTTTCATCGCCATACTTCCCACCTATGAAACCTTAGGAATAACATCAGCAATCCTTTTACTTTTAGCTCGGATGATGCAAGGACTTTCAGCGGGTGGTGAATATGGTACAGCAGCCACTTATATGAGCGAAGTTGCCCTCAAAAAACATCGTGGGCTTTTTGCTTCTTTCCAATCTGCCACCCTTATTACAGGTCAACTTCTTGCCAGCTTCATTATATTTATTCTAGCATCTTATCTCTCTGAAGATCAGTTAAAAGCATGGGGATGGCGCATTCCTTTTGTAATTGGTGGATTCGGGGCAGTGATTGCGATTTATCTGCGTCGTTCTCTCCACGAAACAACCACGAAAGAAAGCCGCTCTCACAAACACTCTGGCAGTCTTAAGGAACTACTCACCAAGCATACAAAAGCCGTTGTCGTAATTGCATGCTTTGCATCAGGAGGATCACTCACATTTTACACCTTTACGACTTATATGCAAAAATATCTGATCACAACTACCGGCTTTGATAAACATACCGCAACAACGATTATGACAGCTGTACTATTTATTTTCATCCTATTCCAACCCATAGCTGGTATCATAGCCGATAAAATTGGAACAAAAACTTTACTTATCATTTGGAGTATACTCTCTGTCATCTTTACATTTCCTGGACTCTGGATAATCGGTAATACGCATAGTATATGGATTGCCTTTTCCGTCATTATTGGCTTGCTCTTCATTATGAGCATGTATACATCCATCTCTGGTGTCGTAAAATCAGCAATGTTTCCCTCTTCAATACGCGCATTAGGCGTTAGCATCTCTCATGCCATTGGTAACGCCTTATTTGGTGGTTCTGCTGAATACGTTGCGCTTGGATTAAAAAAGTACGGTTATGAATCACTCTTTTATTTTTATATAACCGTCGTGATGATCATGGCATTCATTGCTCTTCTCTTTGTCCCAAGTATGCGTAAAGGAGGCTACCTCCAAGAGGATGAAAAACATTAATCCTTTTTATCAACGAAAAAGCCCAAAAAATTGGGCTTTTTTTATCATTATCACAAATTTAATATTGTTTAAATTTTATGAAGTGCATTAAGTTGCTTAGCAACTAGATAATAAAAAGTCATACGACTTTTTCTACGCTCTCCAGACATCATCTCAGCCACTTTTGAAACAGCCCTTTTAGCACTCTTCTCATCAGCTTCTAAAACATCTTGAACCCATTTTTCAACACGTTCTAACTCTTTTGGATCCGACGTAGCAACAAGCGCCGCATCCTGCTTTTTCATCACCAAAGCTAAACGACGGCTAAGTCGTTCTACTGCTGCTTCATCGGGATTTGAATCATATAGTTTAATATCTGCTAAATTATTTGTCATTTTGCATCATCTCCTCTCCAAAAATGAGCGGACTATATTTTACAGCCGCACCATATAGCTCCATAAATAATTAGAGGATTAAAAATATTAACAACCCCCCCTTTTCCTAAGACTGTTCTTCATCTATATTTAGAGGGCTGGTTTACCAGCTATGGTAATAAATGGACGGTGAAATAAACCTATTGGACCCGGGGGCGGTACCCGGCGCCTCCACCAAAATATAAGAAACCAAAGTTATATTTTGGTGGGGGCGAAATAGGATCGACAAGGGTGTAAAGATCGCTCTTTTACTCGGCATTGTACCACCGTTATCGGGCTAAATGAGTAGTTGCAAATGACAACTATGCGGAAGCACGTCTCGCCGCTTAAGGTGGTGTGAATGTTTCAATTTGAGCCTTAAACCGTCGCAGGTTTAAGCGGGGTTCGGAGGCACCTGGCAACAGAAGCCTTCACTTTTTTAAATGTTGTTGATTGATCTTTCAGACATTATCAGACATTATTTACCATAGAGTTTCGTATTTATTCGATTTATTGAGGTGCATCGTAGAAAAAATCTGCTAATTTAAAATATATTCTATCACACAATATCAATACGCCCCATTCTGCTACGTGAAATAAAAGGAATAAACTTCGATGGTTAAAGATCAAATCCGTTACGATATTCTCGTTCAGGATGCGCTTCGTGGAGTTATCCGTAAAGTTTTATCGGAAGTTGCCAAAGCAGGTCTTCCGGGAAATCATCATTTTTTTATAACTTTTTTGACAAATGCCCCAGGCGTTAAAATTTCTCCTCGGCTAAAAAATCGCTATCCCGAGCAAATGACAATCGTCTTACAGCATCAATTTAGAGATCTCAGTGTTTCAGAAACAGCTTTCGAAGTAACTCTCTCTTTCAGGGAAATAACCGAAAAGCTCGTGATTCCTTTTACTTCCATTCAGGTCTTTTACGATCCTGTAGCAGCATTTGAAGCAGCATTTGATCTGCCCTCAAATCTGACCTCTGGAGAAAGTGAAAATTCAGAAAATACCTCAACTACGCCCATTACCTTATCAAACAAACAAAAAAAAGAAAATACGCTTACAAAAGAACAAAATCTCAGTACAAATAAAGAACCTTCAAATAACGATGCAAAACAAAATCAAAGTGCTGATGTTGTTTCTTTAGATTCCTTTCGGAAAAAATAATTTTTCTCATGACTGAATTGATTAATCTTCGCCAATTTCGAAAACAAAAAAAACTTACAGAAAAATCTCTTTGTGCTGAGCAAAATCGTTATCGTTTTGGACGAACAAAAACTGAAAAAAATTTTGAGCAGCAAAAATCTTTAAAAATGCAAAAATTTCTTGATCAAAATCGTTTGCGAAACGACGAATAAAGGTGGAAAAATGCACGAAAATAATTCTATCGATTGGTCAAAAGTCATTCCACGAAAGATATCTGTTCGCGTTGATGGACACGCAACAAGCGTCTCTTTAGAACCACCATTTTTAGATATTCTAAAAGATATAGCCCGCAAAAAAGGACAATCTTTAGCCTTTATTATTACCGATATTGATAGCAAAAGACCACAACAAGTAAATCTTTCGGCTTCGTTACGCGTTTATGCCCTTCAAAGCGTTCTCACCCAACGCCTTTAATGTTTGTGCTTATTTTTTTACGTTCTCTTTCTGTCTGTTCAACTGAAACTGTTGTGACTTTTTAAGAGAAGTTTTTTTTAATCTAGAACTTCAATGAAAAAAAGACTACAAAAGAGATATAATGAGTAATTTTTCTGATCACACCATACCTTTCTTTGAAGAAGATTCCCCTCCAGACCATGATAAGAAGAGCTCTGATTTTTTCTCCCATACTCTAAAAGAACAAAAATCATATAACACAGACTATTTAGAACAACTCAATCCAGAACAGCAACAAGCTGTTATGAATACTGAGGGGCCTCTTTTAGTTCTTGCAGGTGCTGGTACAGGAAAAACGCGCGTTTTAACAACCCGTATTTCTCACATTTTACGCTCTGGACTTGCCTCTCCTCAGCAAATACTTGCTGTCACTTTCACCAACAAAGCAGCACGTGAAATGAAAATACGTATTGGTGAACTTATTGGAGAAGTTGTTGAAGGTATGCCTTGGCTTGGAACCTTTCATTCCACTGGAGCTAAAATTTTACGCCGTCACGCAGAGCTTGTTGATTTAAAAAGAAACTTTACAATTCTCGATAGCGATGATGTTCTTCGACTTTTAAAACAACTTATTCAAGCTGAAGGATTAGACGATAAGCGTTGGCCCGCACGAAACCTTGCCATGATGATTGATTCTTGGAAAAATCAAGGACTTTCACCAACACATATCTCAAAAAGTGATGCTCATTCCTTTGGTAACGGCATGGGACGTGAACTTTATCACAGTTATCAAAATCGATTAAAAAATCTTAATGCTTGTGATTTTGGTGACCTTCTACTTCATTCTATCTCTATCTTCCAACATAATCCAGATATTCTTCGCGAATACCATTCTCAATTTCGTTATATTCTTGTCGATGAATATCAGGATACAAATACAGCACAATATCTTTGGCTTCGCCTTTTGGCCCAACATCCTCAAGGTCAACATGTTAATCTTTGTTGTGTTGGTGATGATGATCAATCCATTTATGGATGGCGTGGTGCAAAAGTCGAAAACATATTACGTTTTGAAAAAGATTTTCCTTCTGCTAAAATTATTCGTCTAGAACGCAATTATCGCTCAACATCTCATATTCTTAAAACCGCCTCCCATCTCATTGCTCATAATGAAGAAAGACTGGGAAAAGTCCTTTTTTCTGCTCAAATAAAGAGTGAGGAAGAAAAGGTAAAAATTCATTCAGCATGGGATTCGGCAGAAGAAGCACGAGCAATCGGAGAAGAAATCGAACGCGCACAACAAACCGGTCATGCATTAAATCATATGGCTATATTGGTACGCGCATCATTTCAAATGCGTGAATTTGAAGATCGTTTTGTAACACTTGGCCTTAATTATCGCGTCATTGGTGGTCCTCGTTTTTATGAGCGAATGGAAATACGTGATGCCATGGCTTATTTACGCGTTGTTGTCCAACCTACTGATGATTTAGCTTTTGAGCGTGTTATTAATACACCAAAACGCGGCATAGGAGATGCAACCCTGCGCATTCTTTATGAGAGTGCACGTGCACGTGCTGTTCCTCTCTTTTCTGCTGCCGCTGACATCATTGAAACAGATGAATTAAAGCCTAAGGCACGCAGTGCGTTACGAAGCCTTATTGAAAACTTCCGCCGCTGGCAAAATATGCTTCAAGACACTCCTCATAGAGAACTTGCCGAGATCGTCCTTGATGATTCTGGTTATACAACCATGTGGTTAGAAGATCGTTCACCAGAGGCTCCTACAAGACTAGAAAATCTTAAAGAAATGATTCGTTCCATGGAACAATTTGAAAATCTTCAAAGTTTTTTGGAACATGTTGCACTCGTTATGGAAACGGAAAATAATGAAAATATGGATGCAGTCAACATCATGACACTTCATTCAGCCAAAGGACTTGAATTTGAAACAGTTTTCCTTCCAGGTTGGGAAGAAGGACTCTTTCCCCACCAACGCTCATTAGATGAAGGTGGACGTTCAGGATTAGAAGAAGAACGGCGCCTTGCTTACGTAGGTCTAACAAGAGCAAAAAAATATTTGCATATATGGTTTGTATCGAATCGAAGAATTCATGGACTTTGGCAACCTGCTCTTCCCTCCCGTTTTCTAGATGAATTACCAGCAGAACATATAGAAGTTGTAGAAATGGAAACATCCTATGGTGGTTATGGAAAATCTTCCTTTCAACATCACGATTCCTTTTATAGTGACTATGCAACAGCAAGACAAAAGCGTGCACAAAAAAACAAGAATATTGAAGGGAAAGTTATCTCTCAATCAATCTCTCATGTACCATCAGATTTTTCTGTCAATGATCGGATTTTTCACATAAAATTTGGTTATGGTCGTATTACAACAATAGACGATCATAAATTGACAATAATGTTCGAAAAAGCCGGAGAAAAGCGTGTACTAGACAATTTTGTAAACAAAGCTTAATTACAAGTAAACCACGATCAGTTTTTTCAAGAAACCACTTTATTTTATTCTGAATGTCATTTCCATTTACGAACAAAAGCTTCAATGGGCAAATTTTGCATATCAGGCAATGCGTTGTGAATTTTATCAAGCGGCCAATCCCACCAAGCCATATCTAAAAGGCATTCTATGACATGATTGGGAAAACGCATCCGCAACCGTTTAGCAGGCACCCCAACAACAATCGTATATGGCAAAACATCTTTCGTTATAACAGCGTTCGCGCCAATGATAGCGCCATGACCAATTGTCACCCCAGGCATAATAACCGCACCATATCCAATCCACACATCATGCCCAATAATAACACGTTTTGCACAACGCCTTTCACGAAAACCACTATCTAATGCCATATAACGAAAATATTCGTTTGGACGATAGGTTATTTTATGCGTTGAAACGCGCTCCATAGGATGCTCCAACGCATTCATCCGTACATGAGATGCAATAGAACAAAAGCGCCCAATATCGCTATAAATAGCCTCACTATTACGCTCTAAATAAGAAAAATCTCCAACGGTTACATCCCGTAAAATCACCCGCTCATTAATTTCCACATAGCGCCCTAATTTACAACCATGCAGCCGCGCTGTCGTATGGATACGAGGCTCACTTTCATGAAATCGAAGATCTTTCTCAATATTCATACATCTTTCACCAATGTTTCATCAATAGATATGGAAAGACATACCAATCAAGCCAATAAAATCAACCATGAAACAAACATTGCAAAACAAACCTGCCGATGTTACAATTTCTCGATCTATCTAAGAGAGTCAAACTATGAAAAATGTAATACGCATCTTGGGGCTGACAATCATATTTCTTGCAGGTGTTTTTAGTTATGATACGCTGACAAATAAGCCTTTAGGTGATAACTTTACTCTCACTGATTCTAATGGGAAAAATATTACTGAGGCTGATGTTCGAAGCAAGCCTTCAATAATTTTTTTCGGCTTCACTATGTGTCCTGAAAGCTGCCCTACCACACTGATGAATCTTGATCGATGGCTTACAGCCCTTGGTCCTGAAGCTGATAAATTAGGTATATGGTTTGTGACTGTTGATCCTGAACGTGACACACCAAAAGTACTCCATGATTATCTCAGTAATTTTAACAATAAAATTGTTGGCATTAGTGGAGATCCTGATAAAGTTCATAAAATGGTCAATTCTTTCAACATCGTTGCTGAAAAAGTTCCTGAAACAGATGGAAACTATACATATAACCATACAGCAGCAGTTTTTTTACTCAAAAAAGGTGGAAAATTAGCTGGCGTTATCCGTTATGACACGAAAGAAAGCGATAGCGAATTAAAAGATGAAATCGCCATTGAACGGTTAAAAAAACTCATCTTAAACTAAAAAAAGCCGATCAAAAGAAAGAACAGCATGTCGCAACAAATTCGCCTCTATTATACTGCTTCTAAAAATGAAGCAGAACGGTTCTATACCCTTATAGAAACAGCCTTTGACGAAGAAGGTTATCCTCTTGCTCTTACAGAGATAGATGAACAAAATGCTGTATATGAGCTTTCTCTATATGTCGATCAAGACAATCAAGAGAACGCATTGAAACGTTTTGCCAAAATTCTTTCTATAGATTTTGATAAAATTAATATGGAAATTTTACCCAACATTGATTGGGTACAAAAAAGCCTAGAAGGACTAAAACCTGTGCAAGCTGGTCCTTTTTTCCTTCATGGAAGTCACAACCGAAACGCCATTCCAGCAAATGTTCTCCCTATTGAAATTGAAGCTAATCAAGCTTTTGGCACCGGACATCATGGAACAACAGCCGGTTGTTTAGAAATGATCGCCAAAGTCATGAAACACGAAAATCCCCAAAATGCCCTTGATCTTGGTACTGGGAGCGGTGTACTAGCCATTGGCATAGCAATGCTCAAACCAATTACTGTGCTTGCATCCGATATTGACCCAATTGCTGTTCAAGTTGCACAACACAATATCGAATTCAATGATGTCAATGAATTTGTTACAGCTATTACAGCAACAGGTTTTGCCCATGATGCAATTGCATCACGAGCCCCTTTTGATCTCATTGTTGCCAATATCCTTGCTAATCCGCTTATTGAACTTGCGCAAGAAGTGGTAACGGCACTTCAAAAAGAGGGATCACTTATACTCTCTGGAATTCTTGAAGAACAACATGCCCATGTTTTGGAGACTTATATAAAACAAGGACTGAAGCATATCGAAACATACCACCGGCAAGGATGGGTTACGATACACCTGAAATAAAATAAAATAAAAGAAAAGGACGTCGTTATGTATCAATCTTTTGAGGCGACAACAAATCCTGCTTATGCAGCAGAACGCATTTCTTGCCTTCGTAAAGAACTCAATCACCTTGGACTCGATGGTTTTCTTGTTCCGCGGTGCGATGAGCATCAAGGAGAATATGTCCCCCCTCATGCTCAACGTCTTAGCTGGCTAACCGGCTTTACTGGCTCAGCTGGGATTGCACTGATTTTAAAAAACAAAGCCATCATATTTACAGATGGGCGATATAAGCTCCAAGTTCGCCAACAAACTGATCCTGATATTTTTAATTATGAAGATCTCATAACTTGTCCTCCCTCACAATGGCTTGAAAAAAATGGTCAAAAACTTTCTATTGGCTTTGATCCATGGCTCCACACGATTGCTGCCACCGATGCATTGAGAAATGCATTAGAAATGAAAGCAGGTGGAAAACTTGTAGAAGTTCAACATAATCCCATTGATCTGCTCTGGCATAATCAACCAAAATTACCACAATCTGCCTTATCAATTCACCCTCTCAAATATGCTGGGTGCGATACAAATGAAAAACTCGCTTTGATTTACAAAGATATACAGCAAACTCATGCAAATGCTTTTATTTTTACAGACCCCTCTTCCATTGCATGGACATTCAACATACGGGGCAATGATGTTTCCAACACGCCTTTTTCCCTTTGTTTTGCTCTCATTCCACTTAACGAAACACCAGCTTTATTCATTGACAACAAAAAACTTGGTGTAGAACAGAAACAATATCTAGAACGTTATGCAAAATTATATGAACCAGAACAGCTTATTCCCAAGATCAAAGAGTATGTTCAAAAAGGGACAGTGTTTGCCTTAGATCCACAGCTAACATGCGAAAAATTACGAACTGTTATTGAAGAAAAAAATAGCTCTTTTATCACACTTACTGATCCTGCTGCTCTACCACGTGCCATTAAAAATGACACAGAACTCTATGGCGCACGCAAAGCGCATCTACGCGATGGTGTTGCCCTAACCCGTTTTTTTTCTTGGTTAGATAAACAAATACCAGGGTCAATAAGTGAAATTTCCGCTGCTCAAAAATTAGAAGAATTTCGCATAAATACAGCAAAAGAAATGGGAGAAAAACTTAAAGATCTTTCTTTTGATACAATTTCAGCAGCAGGAGAAAATGGTGCCATTATTCATTATCGTGTAACAACGCAAACAAATAAACAACTCAAAGCCGGTGAACTTTACCTCGTTGATTCAGGTGGACAATATCGTGATGGTACGACTGATGTCACACGCACCGTAGCAATTGGGAATATTGGAGAAGAAGAAAAACACTGTTTTACGCTTGTCCTCAAAGGCATGATTGCTCTTTCAACTATCAGATTTCCAAAAGGCACACGAGGACAAGACCTTGATTCTCTTGCACGCATTGCATTGTGGAAAGCTGGTTTTGATTATGCCCATGGCACCGGTCATGGTGTTGGATCTTATCTTTCTGTCCATGAAGGACCGCAAAATATTTCTCGCAAAGGGTGCCAAGAACTCATCTCCGGTATGATTCTTTCAAACGAGCCAGGCTATTACCGCGAAGGCGCTTTTGGTATCCGTCTTGAAAATTTGATGATTGTGAAGCCAGCACAAAAAATTGATGGTGGAGATATAGAAATGCTCTCGTTCGAAACACTCACACTTTGCCCCATTGATCGACGGTTAATCCTTCCAGAGCTTTTGACACAAGAAGAACGACAATGGCTCAATGATTACCATGCGCGCGTTTATCAGATGAATGCACCTTACTTGAACGAAGAAGATAAAAAATGGGCAAAAGAAGCAACAATGCCCCTTTAAATGAAGCAACGTATAACTTTTACTCTTTCTACAAAACACAGGATCTTCTCTTTTTAAGGGAAAAATATGTATCTGCATCAGGAAATACAAAAAATATTTCTACAAGATACTTCAAGTTTTTTGCTGGTACGGTAAACGCTAACCTCGGTGAAGCAAGATGAGATACACCTATACGTGGTAATACTTATCTTGGCGATCTCCATCTAGACATTATTATATCCCTATTTCTTTTATATGGAAACTTTCGTTATATTTTGTAATCCTCCGCATCGTATTTCTAAAACACCTATTATAACCAGCTTATTACGCTGTTTGGATTCAAAAATTCTGCATATTTATTCGAATAAATTTTACCTTTTTGTTTGCTTCATAATGATAATTTATATTTTTAAATTCTTGAGTTATTTTCAACAGCTGTAATTCCTTATAATACATATTGCTACAATAAAATAGAATCTGCTATGAAATAAAAGTTAAGTATTTAGAATTTAAAAGAAATAGCATGATGATAACATCAGCGTTAAGGTTTTTTATTTATTTGCATAGTTAACAGTACAATATTATTTTCTAGACTATTACTTATTGTTGAAAAACGTTATCCACAATATAAATAGTTTCCAACTGCACAGTATGAAAACAACATATATGGAGGTATATGTTTTTACCTGAACATGTCATTCAGCTAAAAAATTAACAACAATAACAGAGTATATGAAAAACTACATAACACAAAAACAGTCACATAAGTAAAGGAGATTCAAGCTCTCTACAAAATTTCACAAATACTTTGAAAAAGACACAATAAAGCGTGTATCTTATGGCTTGTTAGTTAACAAAATCTTAAGCACAGATCTTAATAAGCTATATCCTTATCCAGTATTTTAGAAATAAAGTGATTATCCTAATGCGTATAGTTTTATTTTGTTCCATAATATTATTTTTGGATACTATATTGGGCCTTCTGTATTGAAGGAAATTACTAAATTTAAGCGAGTTCCTATTGCTGTATTTTCTGAAAATCAAGTCATTACTCCAAATAAGTACGATAAATTATACGAAGAGTACGTAAAGACACAATATCCTGATAATATATACGAAGAGCGTCTAGAAATTGCGAAAAAATATCTGGATAATAAGAGTTATGGTGTATATCATGTTCTAAACCCTGGTATGATAGTGCTAATTCCTGAAAATATAAATCTTATCCATGCGAAAGTTGTTTGGTGTGCATGCCTTGTGGACTTATTACAGAGAGAGTATAATAAAAAATTTCCGGCATTATCCCTACCTACCTACATACATAAGTTACGTTCTCAATATAATTGGAAAGAAAGCGATTTCATTTGGGCAAAAAATCTGGTCATGAACTCGACAGATCCAATGTTTAGATATGCACGAATGGTATTTAATTCTGAAATATTCTCAGTCCAAATACTAGCTCTAATAAACGAAATTTCCTATGCTGAGAAATTTGAGAGAGATGAAGGAAGTCAGAAAAAAAATTATGCTGCTAGACGCATTAGTGAATATCCGAAATTTTGTAATGAAATTGGACAAGTGTACCATCTAATAATGCCTGATAAGCATAGATACCAGTAATCTTTTATAATTCAACATAATAAACAACTCGCAGTTATATCCCTTATTCATTTATAGCGGAATGTTTTATTATATTTTGTAATCTTCCGCGTTATATTTCTATTACGTCATTATAATTGGTTTATTACGGCATTTTGGATTAAATTATACATATTTGTTCAAAAATTTTACCTTTCTTCACAGTAATAATTTATATCTTTTACTAATAATAACCTTGTATATTCTTCATCATAATAGTTTAAGTTTAATATTTAAGTTCAACGTTAATCATTTTTAATAACTTAATAAATATCAAAATATATGGCGCTCTGTTTTTGCAAAAAACAGCCCCTATTATCCCCCTTTTTGATTTCATCCCCCCAAAAATGTAAGAGAGATAATCATACAAACAGCATACGATCTTCTGGAAAAATCCCTCTAAACATTATGTTTCTCAATCAGCTGTAGCCAAGCCTCTTCATCGATAACCTCAACACCTAATTCCTCAGCTTTAGCCAACTTGGAGCCCGCTCCAGGTCCTGCAACAAGAAGATCTGTTTTTTTAGAAAGTGAACCAGATGTTTTAGCCCCTAATCGCTCTGCCAATGCTTTTGCTTCATCGCGTGACATATGCGCCAAAGTTCCTGTAAAAACAATGATCTTCTCTGCTATTGGTGAAGAATCTGCTATGATAGGCTCCTCATCAAGAGGTATTACTTCTTCAAGCAAAACAGATAAAATCTCACGGTTATGCGCTTCTTGATAAAAATCAACAATTGCGCTCCCTACCTGTGGTCCAATTCCTTCGATATTGGTAAGCTCTATCCAAGCCTCATTTCCTTCTTCATTTTCCTTATCACATGGCATAAGTGCTTCCATAGCCGCAGTCTCAAAAGCTGTATAATTTTTATAAGCGCGTGCAAGGCGGCGTGCATTCACTTCGCCAACATGACGAATCCCCAATGCAAACAAAAAACGGCTCAACGGAATTTCTCGGCGCGCATTAATGGCATCATACAATTTCCGCACTGAAACAGTACCAAAACCTTCCATATTTTCCAAACGTATCAAAGATTTTTCTTGGCGCCGTTGTAAAGTAAAAATATCGGCTGGTGTATGAATACAAAGCGCCTCATCTTGAACATGGAAAAAGAACTCTACCTGTTTTTTACCCAAGCCCTCAATATCAAAAGCATTGCGTGAAACAAAATGACGAATACGTTCAATTGCTTGTGCAGGACAAATAAGCCCCCCTGTACAGCGACGCACGGCTTCTCCCACTTCACGAACAGCATGACTCCCACAAGCTGGACACAAATGAGGAAAAATAAAAACAGCAGCATCTTTCGGGCGTTTTTCAATGATAACATCAATAACTTGAGGGATCACATCACCAGCACGTTGTACAATCACGCTATCGCCTACACGGATATCACGCCCTTCACGAATGGGCTCTCCTTTATGACCAATTCCCTTAATATAATCCTCATTATGCAAACTAGCATTGGTCACCACCACTCCACCAACAGTAATAGGCGTAAGACGTGCAACAGGTGTCAAAGCTCCCGTGCGCCCAACTTGAATGTCAATATTCTCCAAAAGCGCTATCGCTTTTTCTGCTGGAAATTTATGGGCGATAGCCCAACGCGGCGAACGAGAAACAAACCCCAAGCGCTTTTGGAGCATCAAATCATTGACCTTATAAACAATGCCATCAATATCATAGCTTAAAGAATGACGGCATTCTTCGATATCGTGATAATAGCAAATAATGTCTTCTACTGTCTTAAAGACTTTTGTTAATGGATTGATAACAAAGCCATACTCTTTTAGCTTTTTCATCATCTCCATTTGACTTTCTGCCAATATTTCACTCACCTCACCACAAGCATAAGCAAAAAATTGAAGTTTTCTGCTAGCGGTTATCCGTGAATCAAGCTGACGGAGAGAACCAGCCGCCGCATTTCGAGGATTGGCAAAGGTTAACTTGCCCTTCTCTTGTTGGCTGATATTCAGTGCTTGGAAATCCTCCCGCCCCATATAAACTTCACCACGCACCTCAATGATACCAGGAAAATCACCTTGCAAAACTTGTGGAATATCAGCAATTGTTCGGGCATTTGCCGTCACATTTTCACCGACAGTTCCATCCCCACGCGTTGCCGCACGCACAAGCTGCCCCTTTTCGTACCGCAAAGACAAAGATAAACCATCAATTTTTGGCTCCGCTGTTATTTCCAACACTTGTGTTTCTGGAAGCCGTAAAAAACGACGAATACGCTCAACAAATTCAGTAACATCTTCAGAGCTAAACGCATTATCAAGTGAAAGCATAGGCTGTACATGAACAGATTTTTCAAATTTTTCAGAAATTGGTGCTCCAATTTTATGTGAAGGAGAATCAATACGTATAAGCTCTGGAAAAAGAGCTTCAATTTCTGCATTACGACGACGTAAAGCATCATATTCTGCATCAGAAATTTCAGGCTGATCATCACGATTATAAAGCACATCATGACGTGCAATCTCTTTTGCCAACCACTCTAATTCACGTTCTGCTTCAACAGCTGTGAGATTTTTATATGCATCTTTGTTCATAAAATCTATTCCAAATTACAAGCGCTGCCACAAGGGCCTCCCACGCCTCCTCATCAAGTGAATCTCAATAAATATAAGCTTTCTAGTATTTTTATCGCTGACTAATTACCTTTATGCGAGAAGCTTTTGAGCCGCTGCACGCGCTTCTTCAGTAATCTGTTCTCCAGCCAACATACGGGCAATTTCTTCTGCACGCTCATGCTCTTTCATTTTATGAATCGCAGTAACAAAGCGTCCTTTATCATGACTCTCAATTTTTGAAATAAGAAAATGACCATGCGCTTTCGATGCAACCTGTGGAGCATGCGTAATAGCGAAAACTTGGACATGTTCTGATAAGCGTTGCAACCGTTGCCCAATAGCCGCTGCAACAGCCCCCCCAACACCTGTATCAATTTCATCAAAAATCAGCGTCGGTGCTGATCCTCGATCAGATAAAACAACTTTTAATGCCAGCAAAAAACGGGATAATTCACCGCCAGAAGCCACACTAAGCATCGGCCCAGCACGTGTTCCAGGATTTGTCCGCACCCAATATTCAATACGATCACATCCCTCTGCACTCCGCTTTTCCACATCACTTTGCATTTCAACAATAAATTCAGCCCTCTCTAACTTCAATGCCGGCAACTCAGCCATAACACTTTCAGATAAATGCTTTGCTGTCTCCCGACGCTTTATTGTTAAGGCTTGCGCCAATGTATCATAATTTTTCTTTGCCTGCTCTGCCTCATCTTCAAAACGTGTCAATATAGTCTGAGCCTCTTCAAAATCAGCGAGTTCTGCGTCCATTTTATCGCGTAACTGAATCAATTCATCCGCAGAAACTTGATATTTACGAGCAAAACCCCGAAGAGAAAAAAGACGCTCTTCTATCCGTTCCAATTCATCAGGTTCAAAATCTAATGCTCGTATTGCCGTCTCAATACCTTCTTGTGCTGTTGCAAGTGCATGCAATGCCTCATCAATAGATTTCACCACAGGTGCAATAAGTTCTTGCGCCTCAGGAATTTTCCGCTCCAAACGCCTCACCAAATTAGAAAGCACTGGGATTGGTGATTTTTGACCCGTTAAAAGATCATCCGCTTCTTTAATATCTGTTGCTATTTTTTCTAATTTAAGCATATCAGCACGACGAAGAGAAAGAGCTTCCTCTTCACCAACTTTAAAATCAAGCTTTTCAAGCTCTTCTACACACGCACGAAGATAATCAACCTCCCGTACAGCACTCTCTACTTTAAGACGCTGCCGTTGCAAACGCTCCTCAAATTCACGCCATGAGTGATAACACTGACGCAAATTTTCCACTTCATCTTCAAGACCACCAAAGGCATCTAATAATTGGCGATGTGTAGCAACATCAACAAGCGCACGATCATCATGTTGTCCATGGATTTCAACCAGCAAACGGCCAACACTCCGCATCAATGCAACACTAGACACCTGATCATTGATAAAAACACGGCTACGTCCATCACTTGATTGCACACGTCGTAAAATAATATCACCCTCATCATCAAGACCATTCTCACGAATAAGTTGACGTGCAGGATGTGAAACAGACACATCAAAAACAGCTGTGACCTGCCCGCGGTCAGCCCCATGACGCACAAGCGAAGCATCACCCCGCCCCCCTAGAGCAAGTGATAAAGCATCAAGGAGAATAGACTTCCCCGCACCCGTTTCTCCAGTTAAAACCGTCAACCCCGCTGTAAAATGAATATCGAGCGTTTCGATCAAAACAATATTATGAATCGAAAGCTGTACCAACATAGAGAATCAACGTATCCTCTTCTTGTCACCACCTAAAGCATTTGAGATCCAAGAAGATTTATGCTCACGTGGCGATATTTTATTCTTCTGCAAGAGATTATAAGAAAATTTATACCACTCACTTTTGGGATAATTACGTCCTAAAATAGCTGCTGCCGTCTGTGCTTCCGCCGTTAAGCCGAGAGCAAGATTAACTTCAGTCAAGCGGAAAAGTGCTTCTTCAATTTGATTTGTATCAGAATACTCCTCAACCACGGTACGAAACCGTCTACTTGCCGCAAGATAGCGCCGTCCCTCTTCATAATAACGGCCAATCTGCATTTCTTTACCAGCCAGTTGTTCGCGACCAAAACGGATTTTATCCTTAGCATCCTTGACATACTCAGAATTAGGATAACGCTCTATAAGAAGCTGCATAGCAGCAATAGCACGTTTCGTGTCACGTTGATCACGCGTAACATCAGGAATCCGACGGAAAGAAGAAAGACCAATAATATAGTATGCATAAGCCGAGTCAGTCGACCCTGGATAAAGAGTAATATAGCGTTGAGCCATACTAATTGAATCATCATACTTTCCGAGTCGATAATTAGTAAAAGCACCCATGACCAAAGATTTACGTCCCCAGTCTGTATAAGCGTACTGTTTTTCAATCTTCAAAAACTTCTTCGATGCGTCCCCAAGCCGCCCACTTTCAAGGCTAGCAAGCGCCTGATTATATAAAACATCTGGTGGCTCTATTTTCAAAACATAAGCAGATGGATCAAGGGTATTTTTCTCTTTAAAGAGGCATCCCGCTAACATACAGGTGCTTCCCAAAAGCACCACCCCCAATATCTTGCGTACAATGTTAGATTTTCTATATGTCATATTTCCAATGCACACATGAGATTTTTTCATAGTTTTTCCGGCCTCCACAGAATATCACCTTGTAGCAAAAACAATTTATCAAAGGTTTTATACCATATCACTTTAAAATCCACATAACCAATTTAGCAGTTTAGGTCAATCATCCCCTTAAAAATCAAATAAACGATAAAAAAATCTTGTCAATTTTTTTACTCTTTCTCTAAAAAGCTTTTTTCATAATATGATTCGTCTGCCAAAACAGCCTTCACCAATTGCGCATTAATTCTATGCCCACTACAATAAGAACGAAATAATCCAATAAAAGGTGCCCCAAGCAAAGCAGTATCACCAATCGCATCAAGCATCTTGTGCCGAACACATTCATTCTCCCAATAAGGACCATCGGGATTTAAAATTTTATCATTAAGGTCGATAACAAGAGAATTTTCCAAAGAAGCACCTCTCGCCTTTCCAGAAAGCCTTAATTCCTCCACGTCTTTGATAAAACCAAAAGTGCGTGCACGTGACAAATCATCCCTAAACCCTCGTGTGGTAAGATCAAAACTGAAATGTTGCTTACCAATAGCAGAAGAAGGAAAAGAGATCGTTATATCAAAACGACGTCCATCGAATGGCAAAAGCTCTGCAACACCATGAGCTCCTTCAACCCGCACCGGCTTTTTTATAATGAAATAAGAACGCAACGCATTTTGCTGTACAATACCAACATCTTCAAAAGCTTGGCAATATAGCCACGCTGAACCATCCAAAATAGGAATCTCATTATGTGACACTTCAATAACAAGATTATCCAAATTATAAGCAGCAATTGCCGCCATCAAATGTTCAATTGTTTCAACCCTTACATCTTCATCTCCAAGTACTGTTGATAATTCAGTTTCTCCTGTTTGCGATGCATGGGCTTGAAATATTTTCTCTGTTCCGTCTAATCCACAACGCTTAAAAACAATACCACACCCAACATCCGCTGGACAAATCTTTACCACTGACAAACAGCCACTGTGAACGCCAATCCCCTTAAATGTTACTGCTTTTTTAAGAGTAGACTGATATTTTGGTACTAAATTCATCATATCATGTTATTAAATTGCTTGTACATCTTTTAACAAAATTTATAAAACTATAAAAAATATTCATAGTAAATAATAAAAAAAAACCGCTTATTATAAGCGGTTTTTTTTAAACAAAGTATTTTATCCAAAAAACAGTAATATATTTTACTGTATAATTTTTGTCTGATCATTAAAGAAATAATAAAATTTCTTACTTTACCTCATTTTTCATCAATTAATTTGCCTGACGACGTAAAAATGCTGGTATTTCCAACTGATCTTCTTCACTTATAAATGTACGCTGATCTTGTGGTACCTGAGGATGCAGCTCACCAGAACGACGTGGAACATAAACAGAAGCATCTTGAGAAAGCGCCTGAGAATTTTTATTGTAAACATGAGACTCTTTCTGCTGAGACGATCTAACAGCAGGCTCCAGCCTCGCTTCTGGCTCAGCTTCTTCACGATGTGTCAAGCTCTGTTTCAAACGCTGCCAAAGATTACGAGGACCTTGATCAGTCACAAATGTTCTTTGACTTTGTCCATGAGCAACAGGTGGAAAATCCTTTAACTCAGGCATACGCATTGGAGCGCGCGCTTGCATTTGTTTTGGTTGCACTGGCTTTTCTTTTTGCTTCACAAGCCCTGTCATCTCATCAAGAACATGCGCTGTTGCCTCCATACTCACAGGAGCCGTCATCGCCTGTTGAGAACCACGGCTTACTTGCATACGAGGCACATTTGATCTCTGTTCCTGAACAGCATTTGAACCATACGCAACAGCATTCGTCGCACTTCGTGTCGTCATTGAGTCTGCAGGATGTGCAAAAATTTGACTTTTGGGACGGAACTGTTCTCCGGTTGATTTACCCTTCTCTATTTCAAGTGATTCGATTACTTCTACCATTGACTCAGAACGCAGAGGCGAAGATTGAACATGAAAAGAACTGTGTGACGTTCCAGGATCGCTCTTGCGTATTGAAGAAGCAGTCCTTTGAATCTGAGGATGAGAGGACTGAACCACATCACTAACTTCACGATCAATACCGGTGGCAACCACAGAAACACGAATAACACCTTCCAATGACTCATCATCAATAGCGCCAAAGATCACATTCGCATCAGCATCTACTTCTTCACGAATACGATTAGCAGCTTCATCAACTTCAAAGAGAGTCATATCACGACCACCCGTAATAGAAATCAATAAACCACGCGCCCCACGCATAGAGGTATCATCCAACAATGGGTTTGCAATAGCAGCTTCAGCCGCAGCCAAAGCACGCCCATCACCAGATGCCTCACCCGTTCCCATCATGGCTCGACCCATTTCGTGCATAACAGAACGAACATCAGCAAAATCAAGGTTAATCAAACCCTCTTTAATCATCAAATCCGTAATGGAAGCAACACCAGAATAAAGCACTTGGTCAGCCATAGCAAAAGCATCAGCAAACGTTGTCTTATCATTTGCAATACGGAAAAGATTTTGATTGGGAATAACAATCAATGTATCGACAGACTTTTGTAATTCTTCAATACCAGCCTCTGCCGTTTTCATACGACGTGCGCCTTCAAACTGAAACGGCTTTGTCACAACACCAACAGTCAAAATACCTTTTTCACGCGCTGCGCGAGCAACAACGGGAGCAGCTCCTGTTCCAGTTCCTCCCCCCATACCAGCAGTAATGAAAACCATATGAGAGTCTGCAAGATGATCAATAATTTCATCAATACATTCCTCCGCCGCCGCTTGTCCAACTTCCGGCAAAGCCCCAGCACCCAAACCTTCTGTCACAGCTGCCCCAAGTTGGATAACACGTTCAGCCTTTGACATAGCCAAAGCCTGTGCATCCGTATTTGCAACAACAAAGTCAACTCCCTGAAGACCAGCATTTATCATATTATTCACGGCATTCCCGCCACCACCTCCAACACCAAAAACGGTAATGCGTGGCTTCAATTCCGCGATATCTGGCCGATGCAGATTAATCGTCATTTTCTTTTCCTTCTCATAAGACACCGCAAGCCAAAGCGATGAAATTTATCCAACTAGACACTTAACTAAAAACTCTCACGCAACCACTGACCAACACGCTGAAAATATCCACGCGTGCCCATCGATAAATGATTTCCTGCCGCCTGCATTGTTTTTTCTTCAAACCCCACCAATTGCGGATAAATTAACAACCCAACAGCAGATGTAAACGCCGCCCCTTTTGCAAGAGAAGGAAGCCTCGAAATACCTAAAGGCCGCCCGATACGAACATTTCTTCCTAATATAGTACGTGCCATTTCTGGCAATCCTGTTAACTGGCTTGCTCCCCCAGTCAAAATAACACGTTTACCAATGATGTGACCAAAACCAGAACGATTTAAACAATCACGGACCATTTCTAAAATTTCTTCAACACGCGCACGAATGATACGCCCAAGAACCGCGCGAGGATATTGAGTTTCACGCTGTTCACTCCCAATTTCTGCTACATTAATCATTTGCCGCTCATCAGCACTTGTTAAAAGTGCTGAACCATAAACAACTTTTAAACGTTCCGCCTCTGTTAAAGACATAGAAAATCCGCGCGCAACATCAAGAGTCACATGATGCCCCCCAACAGCAAGAGCATCCGCATGAATAAATTTCCCCTCAAAAAACACTGAAAATGTTGTTGTTCCACCACCAAAATCAATACATGCAGCCCCTAAACGCGCCTCATCATTCATCAAGACAGCAAGACCACTTGCAAAGGGAGTAGCAACCATTGCTTCAACACTCAAATGTGCACGATTAATACAAGTTTCTAAATTACGCAAAGAGGCTGTTTCTGCTGTTACCACATGCACGTCGACACCAAATGTTTCCCCTGCCATGCCAATAGGATCAAAAATTCCTTTATCTCCATCCAATACATAAGAAACTGGAACTGAGTGCATAACATGACGTTCAGCATCAAAGGCTTTACGCGAAACATCTGAAAAGGCCATACGCATATCACGCTTGGTGACTTCACGACCATTCAAATGGACCTTTCCATTAATCAAAGCACTTTGTAATCGACTTGAGGAAAAATTCACAATCACTGAATCCACCACCAAACCCGCCATTTTTTCTGCCGCATCAACAGCCAATCTTATGGATTGTTCTGCTGCAAACATATCCATGACAACACCAGATTTAATACCACGTGAACGCTGCACTCCAAAGCCTAGAATTTCCGTAGAATGTGTACGACCATGTAAATAGTGCGCATGCTTCAAAGGACGCAAACAAGCAATAAGACAAACAATCTTACTTGAACCGACATCAAGTACCGTTAAAAAACGTGTTTTACGCCCCTTCAAATGATGTGATCTGAGCAGCATCATAGGCTTCCTGCCTTTCGCGCTTTTAAAATACGTTCTTCTTCTGCTACAGTAGTATGATAACGCTCCAACGTTTCATCTGATAAAGAAACAGTAATTCGATCAGCAAGACGTAAATCAACACTGAGAATATCGCGAGATAAAAGATCTTGCATTGTACCGGACGAAAAAAGAGAAGAAAGCCTTTCAAGAGCACCATTTTCAGGCAACATAACGCGCATTCCATTATTCAAAACAAGATCCCAACGTCGATCACCTACCCGCACAAAAGCACGAATACGATCATATACTTCCGGATAGACTGACAGCGCTTGAATAAACACTTTAGCAGCATTTTGTGCACCCTGCCCAACCACAAGAGGTAAATCCCGAACAATTTCCCCTTTAAAAGGCACAATGACACGACCTGTATTATCAACAATATCCATTATGCCATCATGTTGCCAAATGGCATAGGGTTCACGCTCCACAATGGAAATGCGCATTCTATTGGGATAAATTTTCTGAACATTAGCCGATTGCACCCAAGCCTGTTTTTCCAAAAGAGAACGTGCTTTTTCAACATCAAAAGTGAATATAGAAGGCGCAACATCAAGTTTTAAAATTTTAAAAATATCCTGCTTTGCCAAGCGCTTATTACCGCTTATATCGACATGAGTGACCACAAAACTACTATCCAATATGATCGTATTTACGATCACAGCCATCTGACCACTTGATGAAAGTCCATAAAAAGCCGTAACAAAGAAAAACCATACAACAGCAAAAGAGCCGAAATGGCGTGGAATATGAATATTGACAAAAACAAACTCAAACATAAACCGGAGAAAACGACGATAAAGACGTGGCAAAGCCGGCACTGAAAGCACCTCCATCGGAACATTTGTTTTATTAACATTCAACGCATACATGATGCGTCCTCCACCATCCATTGAACAATATCGCCGTAAGTACGGCCGCTCGCTTTTGCAATATCAGGAAGAAGAGACGTCGATGTCATACCGGGTTGCGTATTAATTTCAAGCCAAACCAATTCTCCCGTTTTCTCATCAAAACGAAAATCAGAACGGCTAACACCTCGACACCCTATCGCCTGATGGGCTGCTAAAGACATTCTTTGCACACTTTGGTAAATATTTAGTGAAAGTTGTGCAGGACAAATGTGAAGAGAACCACCCGTTTTATATTTCGAGTCATAATCGTAGAATGGAAAGTGTTTATCGGGAAGAATTTCACACACATCCAGCACTTCATTCCCCAAAACAGCACAAGTCAATTCACGACCAGGAATATATTTTTCAATCATCACCTCATCAGCATACCCCCACTCAGCTCCCCCAATACTATGCGGCGGTGCTGCTTCATTTTCCTGGACAATGACAACACCAAAACTTGATCCTTCACACACAGGTTTAATTACATAAGGAGGCTCCATGGGATGCGTTTGTCCCAAAGCAAAGCGGCTCATGATACGAGAAGGAGCAACACAAACCCCAAAATTTTCAACGATAATTTTTGCACGTCCCTTATCCATTGCCAAAGCGGATGCCATCACACCAGAATGGGTATAAGGAATTTTTAAATATTCAAGAATCCCCTGGATCCGGCCATCTTCACCAAATGGACCATGCAATGCATTGAAGGCAATATCGGGCTGCAACTGTTCAAGAACAGAAGCAATATGAGCGTCAACATCCACGCGGCTCACGCGATACCCCTGCACCTCTAGAACATCAGCACACGCCGCCCCCGAAGATAAACTTATAGACCGTTCAGAAGAAAAACCTCCCATTAACACAGCTATATGTTTATCTTTCATAATAAATCACCCTCTTTCGCATACTATATGTAGTCTATATAGAATACATCAGCACCACATACAGGAAAAACAAAGTTTATCCTTGCGAATCAATAACCTAGCATTTTGCATAATGAATCAGACTCAAAAGCCTGATGCAAGAGATTCTTTGTTAATTTATTGATTCTTAATAGAATTTTTTTATTATCTCTTTGAAATGACTCAATTTTTTATTTTCACTTTTTTAGTGAACAATAAATCAATGAAATGGATCAAAAGGAGAAACACTTCGACCACGCTCAAATTGACCAATACGCTCTATTTCCCATTGTAAAAGGTGGGCTGAATTTGCAAAAACACGCGCACGCACTGTTTCTCCCAATGCTTCAAGATCATATCCTGTTGCTTGCCCTGTATTAATCATAAAATTACAGTGCATTTCACTCATTTGAGCGCCACCAATCTGTAAACCACGACACCCTGCTTCATCAATCACGCGCCACGCGGATGTATTCTCAGGATTTTTGAAAGTTGACCCCCCTGTTTTTTCGCGAATAGGTTGCACTGTTTCTCTGTGGAGGGCAACTTCATCCATAGCAGCACGAATATCATCTTTATTGCCGATTCTTCCTTCTAATAAAGCAGCCGTAAAAATAAAATCTTTAGGAATATCACAATGGCGATAGGAATAATGCATATCTTTCACACTCAAGATATGACGTTGCCCTTTACGATCCAGCGCATAGACCTCGACAACACGCGCTGCAGTTTCAACACCATTCGCACCCGCGTTCATTTTGAGAGCTCCTCCAAGACCTCCGGGAATACCATGATAAAAATGAAAACCTGCAATCTCAGCTTCTAAAGCGGCAGCAGCTAAATGTTTATCCGCCGTACCAGCACCAACTAAAAAGCCTTTTGGAGAAACTTGCTTCACTTGCCCAAATTTTTTTGGCGAAAGACGAATCACAACACCAGGAACCCCCCCATCACGCACCAGAAGATTAGAACCAATACCGACAATTGTTACAGGAACAAATTCAGGCAAATTTTGAAGAAAGAGAGCCAAATCTTCTTCATCAACAGGCTGATAAAAAAGCTCTGCCAACCCGCCCGTGCGAAACCACGTTACCTTACGCATCTCAACATTAGGTGTAAGCTTTCCTCTCACGCCACCCAACAGTGGTTGCAATTGCGCCAATAGCGCCTCACCATCAATGTGCTGAAAATTTACCATGACCATCCAATACCGCTAATTGATGAGGCAACGCACAAGCCCATTGTGTGATATTGCCAGCACCAAGAAAAACAACATAATCCTCTGCCTGAGCAAATTTTGAGACAAGAGACACGACATCTTCCAGACTATGTATCAAGCGCACATCACGATGACCCGCCATTTTAATATGCTCTACCAATTCTTGAGAACCAAATCCTACAATAGGCTCTTCACCAGCCGCATAAACGGGCGTAATCAACACTGTATCTGCATCATTAAAACAAGCAGAAAAATCATCAAATAAATGATACAAACGTGAATACCGATGGGGTTGTGCAATCGCAATAACACGCCCTTTTGCACTCTCACGTGCTGCACGCAAAACAGCCTTTATTTCAACAGGATGATGTCCATAATCATCAAATATTTCAATGCCACGCCAATTTCCTGTTCGCGTAAAACGCCGTTTTACTCCGCCAAATTCTGCTAAGCCCCTTTTTATAGCTTCATTTGAAATGCCTAGTTCATGCGCAATAGCAATCGCCGCCGTTGCATTAGCAACATTATGCTGCCCTGCCATGGGCAAAAGCAAATTTTTCAACTCAATCTTTCTTCCTGTTTTGCGTGAGCGAACAAGAACATCAAAATGCGTTTTTTGACCATCCATCGAAAGATTAAGAAAACGAACATCCGCTTGTGGATTTGCACCATAAGTGATCACCCAACGATCATCAATACGGCCCGCCAATGACTGAACCTCTGGATGATCAAGACACAAAACAGCAAAACCATAAAAAGGAACATTTTCTACGAATTGCCGAAAAGCCTCACGCACAGCATCAAAATTTCCATAATGATCCAAATGCTCAGCGTCAATATTAGTAATAACAGCAATATCAGCAGGCAGCTTTAAAAATGTACCATCACTTTCATCAGCTTCAACAATCATCCAATCGCCATCTCCTGTACGAGAATTCGTACCATAAGCATTAATAATACCGCCATTAATCACCACTGGATCAAAATGACCAGCATCAAGAAGGGCTGCGACCATTGATGTGGTTGTTGTTTTACCATGTGTACCACCCACCGCAATTGCACGCCGAAACCGCATCAGCTCCGCCAGCATTTCTGCACGTCTGACAAGCGGCAAATGTCTTTCCTTTGCAGCAATATACTCAGGATTTGTTTTTTTAACGGCAGTAGAAAAAACAACAACCTCTGCATTCCCTAAGTTTTCAGCACAATGACCTATATGAACGTTAATTCCTTTTTTCCGCAAACGTTCAACATTTGCACTTTCAACTTGATCTGACCCTTGAACTTTATAGCCAAGATTATAAAAAACCTCCGCAATTCCACTCATACCGATCCCCCCGATTCCGATAAAATGGATAACGCCTATATCAAGTGGCATTTTCATTAAAAAGCTCCTCTTTTATATCTGACAACAATCGCCCTGCAATTAAGGACTCAGCCATATCAGCAAGGCAACGGGTTGCATGAGGTTGTCCAACTTTTTTTGCAGCAAGCGCTTGTTTTTCCAATAAATGGGGCGCACAACAAGCGTGCATTAAAAGAGAAAAAAGCTTTTGTGCATTTAAATCTTTTTCTGATACAATTTGCGCACCACCTACACGAGCAAGCAGAGCTGCATTGGCAGCCTGATCATGATCTAAAGCATGGGGATAGGGAACAAGCAAAGCAGGTCTACCAATCACCGCTATCTCACAAACGGACGAAGCCCCAGCGCGCGACAAAATAAAATGAGCATGTGCCATACGTTCAGCCATATCATCAAAGAAAGGAGCAACTTCTGCTTGTACGCCCATATCACGATAGATTTTGATCAACCTTCCTGCTTCACCGCGGACTTGCTGTACAATTCGTAAACGTTTACGGTTCTTATCATCAAATAAAGCAATAGCTTCTGGAACAATATGTGAAAAAGCAGAAGCCCCTTGGCTACCTCCAAAAATCAAAAAATTAAATGGCTTTTCTCCCTCTGAAGAATGATAAGGAATTTTGGCCGCCTTCAACACAGCCTCACGGACAGGATTCCCCGTCAAAAGTATTTTATGAGCATAAGCGCCTTTTGGTGACAACAAACCACCAGCGATTGCACGCACAAAAATTGCCAACACCCGATTGGCACGCCCCATAACAGCATTTTGTTCATGAATAAATGTTACACGCCTCGTTAAGGCCGCAATAAAAAGAGGAGGAAAGCTCGGATACCCCCCAAATCCTCCAACAAGAACAGGACGTAATTTATAAAACAACGCCAACGTTTGCCCCATCCCCCTTAGCAAAGACCAAAACGTCTTTATCAGAGCAAAAGGATGGCGTCGTGTAAATGTTGCCGATGAAACGATATGAATATGCCCTTCATCAAAGCACCGAACAAAAGGTCGTGCTCTTTCATCTGTTATTAAATGAACATCATATCCACGCTGCCTTAATTCAACAGAAAGGGCTTCAGCAGGAAAAAGATGTCCACCTGTACCACCAGCCACCAAAACAATAACTTTTTTATCATTCATAAGGGGTATCCAAGACAGAAGAGGAAGAAAAAGCTGAAAGGCGCGCTTCTGGCCAACGACGTGTTAAACTGAGCAAAATGCCCATTGAAAACGCAATCGCCACCATCGAAGAACCACCATAAGAAATAAAAGGCAATGTCATGCCTTTTGGAGGAATTAAGTGAAGATTAACGGCCATATTAATCGCTGATTGAAAGCCAATCATCATTGCTATGCCAGTAATACCAAGACGTATAAAGGAATCACGTGTATTCATGGCTATATACAATGAACGCATAACGATAAAGCCAAAAAGCATCATAATTAATAAACAAAGAATAATACCATATTCTTCAGCAGCAACGGAAAATACAAAATCTGTATGGCTATCAGGAATGATACGTTTTACTGTTCCCTCCCCAGGGCCTTGCCCAAACCAACCACCATTCAAAATAGCCTCACGTCCTACATCCACTTGAAACGTATCCCCTTCACCTGTCAAAAAACCATTAATACGCTCGCGCACATGATGCAGAAAAAGATAAGCTAAAATAATTCCTACAACGCCTAAAATGAGAAAGAGAAAAATAATGGTAAGAGGTACACCAGCAATAAAAAATAGCCCCCCCCATGTTGCACTTATTAAAACTGTTTGTCCAATATCAGGCTGCAAAACCAGAAGCACACAACAAATGGCATAAAGTAGAATCGCTAACGTATAACCCAGAATTCCCCTCCTGCGTATCTGTTCTGAAAAAAGCCAAGCGGACATAACCACAAAAGCTGGCTTCATAAACTCTGAAGCCTGTACAGAAAAACCAAATAGTAGAATCCACCTCCGTGCTCCCTTTAATTCTGGACCCCAAAATAAGGTTGCAACCATAAGAGCAAGCGTTACAATGAGCAAAAGAGCACATAAACGACGAATATTAGAAAGCGAAAAAAAGGAAATGGTAACCATCGTAAAAAATGCTGAAATGCTAAAAATGATATGCCACCGAACAAAATAAAAACTATCAGCAATTCCGATTTTTTTTGCAATAATAGGGCTGGCAGCAAAAGACAGCATAATGCCAATTCCCATTAAAATTAAACAAGCTGCAAAGATAGAGCGATCAATCGTCCACCACCAATTAGCAATTGGATCTCTATCTGCACGCGTCACCATGATATCCACCTTATCCATTTTATAAATTATCTCAAAGTGATATGGTTCCCCAGCCTGTTTAACAAACACTTTAAAAACTAAATTACACAAAAAAAGATTCTGGAGTCTTAACGCAAAAATATTTTTTTATAACTGATGCTTTTTTATTGTAACTGCATCACAAAAGAGACAAATGCTTCGCCTCGCATTTCATAATTTTTAAATTGGTCATAACTTGCACAAGCAGGTGACAAAAGAACCGTCACCTCTTTTTCCTTACAACCCATTGCGTCAACAGCTGCTTCACGCACCGCATTTTTCAAAGTTAAACTTATAGAAAAGGGAAACGCAGATCCAATAGTGCGAGCAAATTCTTCTGCCGCGCTCCCAATCAAATAGGCTTTACGAATTTTAGGAAAAAATTCTCTAAGAGACTCTATCCCTCCCTTTTTTGCCTGTCCCCCAACAATCCAAAAAATATCATTAAAGGTGGAAAGCGCAGGAGCTGTTGCATCTGCATTAGTAGCCTTGCTGTCATTGATAAACAAAACCGCCCCCATTTTACGCACCTGCTGCATACGATGATCCAACCCTTTATAACTTGCTAAATGCTTGTTCACAGAAGGATCAGTTATTTTTAAAGCCTGCAATGTTGCTAATGCCATAAGGGCATTTTGCGCATTATGTCTCCCACGTAACACCGCCATAGGAGCAAGATCTGCAAGCATATGGCGCTGTCCTTGACGAACAGAAAAGAGCTTGGTCCCATCTGCATAAAAACCATTTTCAACAAAATGATCCTTGGAAACTGCCTCAATTTGCTTCCCATCATGAAGTAACTGTTGATATAAAACCCGACAAGCTGCATCATCAACTGAAATGAAAGCCTGAGAAGCCTGAGCAATCAGATGCCTTTTGGTTTGCACATAACAGGCAAAACTCCCATGTCGATCAATATGATCAGGTGTTAAATTCAATAAAAGTCCAATGGTCGGCTGAAGAGAGGGAGTAAGATCAATTTGAAATGATGAACATTCAATCACATAGATACGTTTTTTAACAAATGGCTTAAGCGTCAATATTGCCTTTCCGATATTCCCCCCCACCTGCACATCATAACCCATTTTTTCCAACAAATGCGCAAGTAAAGCCGTTGTGGTTGACTTTCCATTCGTCCCCGTAATCGCAATGAAAGGAACATCTTGGTCACAAAAACCATAATGCTGTAAAAAATGCTGGCGCGCACGAACAAATAATTCAATATCACCGATAATTTCTATATTTTTTTTTCGTGCTTTTTCAACAACCCAATGGGGTTGAGGATAATTTAAAGGAACTCCAGGAGCTACAATCAATGCAACAAATTCTGACCAATCTTCATAACGGAGATTTCGCGTTGGAATATTGTGCCGAAAAGCCATCTGCACGCTTGAAGGACTATCATCCCACGCCACCACTTCTGCACCGCCACGCATCAATGCTTGTGCCGTTGCTAGTCCAGACTGTCCCAACCCAAACAGAGCAACTTTTTGACCTTTATAACACGTAACAGAAATCACATTCTCACCGCAATTTAAGTGTTGAAAGACCTATGAGAGCGAGAACAATTGAAATAATCCAAAAGCGTATCACGACTTGGCTTTCAGTCCAGCCTTTTTTCTCAAAATGATGATGTATCGGTGCCATAAGAAACACTCGTTTTCTTGTTAATTTGAAATAACCAACCTGAATAACGACCGAAAAAGCTTCCACAACAAAAAGCCCACCAATAAGAGCCAAAACAATTTCGTGCTTCGTAGCGACTGCAACAGTCCCTAATAATCCTCCAAGAGCCAACGAACCAGTATCTCCCATAAAAATAGCTGCAGGTGGTGCATTAAACCATAAAAAACCAAGCCCTGCCCCAACAACAGCTCCCAATAAAACAGCCAATTCACCTGCTCCCGATACATAATGGATTTGGAGATAATCAGCAAAATTCATATTACCAGAAAGATAAGCAATCAGAGCAAAAGATAAGGCTGCAACCATCACAGGAACAATAGCAAGGCCATCAAGTCCATCCGTCAAATTAACCGCATTACCCGTCGCGACAATAACAAAAGCAGAAAAAGGAATAAAAAACCAGCCCAAATTGATAAGATAATCTTTCAAAAAAGGCAAAGCGAATCCAGATGAGCCAATTTGTAGGATGACAAAAGCAGCGATTGCGGCAACACAAAACTCCAAACTTAACCGTGCTTTCCCAGAAAATCCTTTGTCTGTTTGTTTTGTGACCTTAAGATAATCGTCATAAAATCCAATTGCCCCAAAAGAAAGCATAACCAATAGCGATACCCAAAAATAAATATTCGATAAATTACACCACAAAAATGCCGATACCACAATACCGGTTAAAATCATCAATCCACCCATTGTAGGTGTTCCAGCCTTTTTAAAATGTGTTTGAGGACCATCCGCACGAATCGGTTGCCCCTTACCCTGCCGCAATTTAAGAGAAGCAATGATGCTAGGTCCAAACAAAAAGACGATGAGCCCCGAATTAAGCATAGCCGCTATCGTGCGAAAAGTAATATAACGAAATACATTCACACCTGGAAGCCAATCACTAAACGAAGAAAAAAACAGCATCATGGTACAAAAAACCTCTTAAAACTATGAAGAAACCGCTTTATAGCGGTCAAGCAATGCAGTCACAATATTTGATGAACAAAGGCTATTGGATGATTTAACCATAAGCAGATCCCCAGAAGAAATTTCTGCTAAAAGGAGAGATAAAATTTTCTCAATATTTTCAGCATAATGAACCTTAACACCAGCAGACAAATCACTGACTAAAGATTTCATCGCCTCACCAAATAGAAAAACCGGATTAGCACCGGAAAGACGTATTGGCTTTATTAAATCACGATGAAGCTTTTCACTATACTCCCCTAACTCTAGCATATCTCCTAAAATAGCAATTCGCCGCCCCTCTTCCCCGACTGGTCCTGTAGCAAGAAGCTCAAGCGCAGCACGCATAGAAGCAGGATTTGCATTATAGCTTTCATCAATGAGATAAAATTCACCCCCATTTGATAAAGACAGTCGATAACGAACACCTCGCCCCTTTTGAGAAGAAAAATAGCGAAAAGAAAGAAGAACAGGCTCTAACTCAACTCCCATAGCATCACAAGCAGCGATAACCCCTAAACTATTTTGCACAATATGGCGTCCTGGAGCACCAATTTGAACCTTCCTATCCCGCCCCCCAATACGCACAATCATAGAAGTACTATCAGTTAGAAGACGTATATCTCGCGCTTGATAATCAGCATCTTTAGTCTCACCAAAGCTTAAGATCTTCTTTACACCACATTTCTTTGCTTTTTGAACGAGATAAGAAAAAAAATCACTATCCGCATTTAAAATGGCAATTCCTTTTTCATCTAATCCTTCAAAAATTTCAGCTTTTACCTTTGCTATTTCTTCAAGATTTTTGAAAAAACCCATATGTCCTGCACAAATATGCGTAATGAGAGCAACATGCGGACAAACAAGTTTGACCAGAGGGCGAATCTCATCTCTATGATTCATGCCAATTTCAAAGATACCATAATCACTCTCCATAGGCATCCGCACTAAAGTGAGTGGAACCCCCCAGCAATTGTTTAAAGAAGCGAGATTCGCATGAACATTCCCAACCGTTGCAAGTGCTTGTTTCAAAGCCTCTTTTGTCGTTGTTTTTCCCACCGATCCTGTTATCGCGATAATCTTAGCTCTTGAACGTTTGCGTGCAGCTTGTGCAAGTTTTTCTAAGGCTTGCAAAACATCAGGAACAACAATAAGTGGAGCCGATATCTTTTTCATATCCCTCAAACGGTGTTCCGCAACGATAAGAACGCCTGCACCTCGTTCATAAGCTTGCGCAGCAAAATCATGACCATCAAGATGATGCCCTTTAATGCAGAAAAAAACATCCCCTTCCGCAAGAGTACGGCTATCAATGGAAACCCCAGAAAAAGTTTCTGGCAGGCTTCCCATTACAACACCATTAACTGCAGCAACAAGTGCTTGCTTATCCCATAAAGTTGTCATTTCTTTCGGTCCTCTAAAGCTTCTATCGCTTTCAGACGATCTGAAAAAGGATAAGTTGTCTGCCCTATAATTTGGCCATCCTCATGACCTTTTCCAGCAATGATTAATGTATCACCAACTTTCAAAAGCTCCACCGCGTAAGAAATAGCCTCTCCACGATCTGCTATCTCTATTGCTGTTGGCACCGCCTGTAAAATATCCTTGCGTATTTTTTCTGGCATTTCTGTGCGAGGATTATCATCCGTTACAATAACAATATCCGCTTTATCCGCCGCAATTTTTCCCATCAAAGGTCTTTTTCCTTGATCACGATCTCCTCCACAACCAAAAACAACGATCAAACGCCCTTGCGTAAAGGGACGAACAGAAAGCAAAACCTGCTCCAAAGCTTCTGGTTTATGGGCATAATCAATATAAACAGGCGCATTATTTTCTGTCTTTCCCACAAATTCCAACCGCCCAGGTGCCCCCTGCAAAGTTTCAAGCGCAGAAAAAACCTTACGAGGTGAAACACCAGTTGCAATTGCTAACCCCGCTGCCATAAGCGCATTGGCTACCTGAAAATCTCCAGCCAAAGGCAAATCAAATGTATAAATATTATTTTCCACACGACACTCAATACACTGTTTTGAGCGTTGATGTTCAACACGATTAATCGTGATAAATTGCCCCTTACGACCAATTGTCAAGACACGGCGGCGTGCTTGTGTAACAACATCAATAACCTTTTGTGAATAAACATCATCAGCAAAAATCAAAGCAGGAGAAGATACAGGCAAAAGTGTATCAAACAACCTCATTTTAGCCCGCAAATAATCCTCTACCCCCGTGTGATAATCCATGTGATCTCGCCCTAAATTAGTAAAGGCACCAGCCGTTAAACGAACTCCATCAAGTCGTCCTTGATCAAGCCCATGCGAAGAAGCTTCAAGAGCTGCATGAGTCACACCTTCATGAGAAATTTCATAAAGAAGACGGTGCAAGACGACCGGATCAGGTGTTGTGAGAGAACCATAAACATTCCGTTTAGGAGAAACAACACCAACCGTTCCTATACTCGCAGCACAAAATCCAGCATAAGTCCAAATTTGCCGAAGAAAAGAGACAACAGATGTTTTACCACTTGTACCAGTCACAGCAACGACCGTTTCAGGCTGAGAACCGTAAAAACGTGCAGCTGCCAACGCTAAACTATGACGAACATTAGAAACACGTAAAATGGGAACAGATAAATCCTCAAGAACAGCATGACAGTCTGTAACGATTGCTCGTGCGCCACGCTTTATCGCATCATCTATATAGTGTCTTCCATCACTTTTTTTCCCCTGAACAGCGACAAAAACATAGCCCGGCAAAACTTGCCGAGAATCCACACTTATTCCTGTTATTACTATTGAAGAAAGACTTTCATCTTCAACACATTCTGTAAAAACTGTTCCAAACAACATAACGATGCACCTTTGTATTTATTTTACTGTTGTTTAACGAAACTTGAATTGCTCTTTTTACTTAAAAGAAGCTCATATTCTTTTTTAAAATCGGGTTTTACACCAAGAAAACTAGCTGTGCGACGAACAATATTAGCAAGCATTGGTCCAGCATTCATTCCCGCTGTTGCTGAACGCTGTCCCTCTGCAGGCTTTGGTTCATCAATAATTGTTAAAACAACATAAGCAGGATCTTCAATAGGAAAAGCAGCAAGAAAACTATTGAAATTTTTTGTTTTAGAATATTTGCCATTTTCAACTTTTTCAGCTGTTCCTGTCTTACCACCTACACGATAGCCTTCTACTTTTGCATTACGTCCAGAACCAATATCACTATTTAATTGATAAAGGTAACGCATATTTTGACTTGTTTTAGCCTGCAAAACCCGTTTTGCATGGTGCAGAGTTTGTTCTTTTGTCCGTTTTAAAAATGTCGGAGCAATTAACCAACCACCATTCATTAAAGCAGCAGCCCCGACAGCTGTTTGCAAGGGTGTTGTTGCCATACCATGCCCAAAAGAAATCGTCATAGAATGGATATCCTTCCAATGATGTGGTACAATAGGGTGGGCAACTTCAGGCAACTCTGTTGTGAGACGATCCAGTAATCCAAGTTTTTGCAAAAAACCACGATGTTTATCAATCCCTATCGCCAATGCCTCTTTAGCAGAACCAATATTAGAAGAATAAATAAAAACCTCCCATAACGTTAAGGGTCGATTTTTTCCATGAAAATCATGAATAGTATACCCACTACTTGCTTTTATTGGCTTTGAAGCATCAATAATACTGTTTAAATGAAAAATATTGGAATCAAGTGCCATGGCTGTCGTAAAACTTTTAATAATTGATCCCATTTCAAAAGCTCCTGCCGTCATCCGATTGAGACGATCACTTTTTAAAGCTTCGATAGGATTTCCAGGATCAAAATCTGGTAGTGATGCCAAAGCCAAAACTTCCCCCGTATGTATATTTAAAATAACAGCTCCTGCAGCAATTGCCTTATAACGCTTCATAGCCTGAATAAGTTCATCATGAACAATTGCCTGAACACGCACATCAATCGAAAGCTGAACTTGTTTTAATGATTCTTCCATGGCAAGACCAGCGGCACGCAAAGCACTCAACCCCGCATCATCAATATATTTTTCCATACCTGCAATGCCCTGATTATCAACATTCACCATACCGAGAATATGGGAAGTTACAGGTCCATCAGGATAAAAGCGACGAATTTCAGTCCGAAAACCAATTCCTGGTATACCAAGAGCCATAATTTGCGTCTTCTGCATTGGTGTTAACCCCCGCTGTATCCAAGAAAAACTAGATTTTCTTTTTAAGCGCTTATAGGTTTCCTGCCAATTAAGATCAGGCAAAACTGTTGAGAGCAATTCAATTGTTTCATCCACATCAATAATACGTCGTGGCTCAGCAAAAAGTGAATAAGTTTTAATATCTGTTGCCAATAAACGACCATTACGATCAACGATATCAGGCCGTGCCATCAATTGAAGAACTCCTGGCCCTTTTGCTTCTTCAATCTGTCCACCTTCCAACCCATAAGAAATAAGGCAAGCCCCCATGATGCCATATAAAATTAAAAAGCAGAACAACGAAAAAAGCAAACGTGGACGACTAGAATGGGGACGACGAACAGAAACATTATGATTATTCAACGAATTCTTTAAGCGCTTTTTCTTCTGTGAGAATAAAAAAGTCGATTTCATTACTGCGCGCCTTTTTGGATAACACTATTGATCTGAGAAGCCCGATTATTTGTCAAAATATTTTGATTATCTTCCAAGATATTTTGTTTAATCACTTCTTCAATTTGATCATGTGCCCATACCGGAATGTCTTTAAACTCCACGATTTGACGCGGCTGTATAACCTCTAACCCAAGTTCTTTCTGATAACGTTTCGCAAGTTTTTGCATGCGTGAAGGACTTATCATCACAGCCCACTCAGCATGAAGCAAACTTACCGTATTTTTTGCTGCAGCAATTTCATGCTCAAGATGAAGAACTTCGTTCATTCGTTTTTGAACATCATATTTTACCTTATAAGTAAGTCCTGCCATACAAATCATAATCAACACTAAAATCATATCAAATGTACGAAAAACTGTCATTTTTTGCTGCCTTCAAAACTGGCAATCTCTGCTAAACCAAATAATTTCATATCTGCTGCAAGAGCCTCTGCTTCAGTCCGTACACCAATACGCAACCTCGCAGAACGTGAACGAGGATTTTTCTGTAACTCCTCTTTAGTTGCCGTGATCCCACCTCTAAACAAAGGAAAAAATGTTGCTGGAGCAGCCTTTATTTCTGGCAGATAGCGTGATCTCATACATTCTCCAGAACGAGCCGAAAAAAATCTTTTGACCATACGATCTTCAAGAGAATGAAAACTGACAACCCCCAAACGGCCTCCAGCTTTTAAAACGCGTTCAGCAGCAAATAAACCACATGCCAATTCACCAATTTCATCATTAACATAGATACGAAGAGCCTGAAATACACGTGTTGCCGGATGAATACGATCTCCCGGTTTACGTCCTATCAACGTTTCGATAGCATACGCCAAATCACCTGTACGCAAAAAAGGCTGCACAACACGACGCTTTTCAATCATCCGTGCAATTCGCCCCGCATAACGCTCTTCCCCTAATATCTTAAAAATACGTGCCAAATCCCTTGCTTTTAAATGATTGACAACATCGCTGGCTGTAAAACCAGTCTGAGCCATTCGCATATCCAATGGACCATCTTTTTGAAAAGAAAAACCTCTTTCTGCTTCATCAAGCTGCATTGAAGAGACACCAATATCCAAAATAACTGCATCCACCTTCTCTTCAACGACACGATCGAGCTGTGAAAACGCCATATGGACCAAACGAAGGCGTGGAAAAAATTCTTCAACAAGCGATTGTCCTGCACTGATAGCATGAGGATCACGATCAAGAGCAATCACCTGTGCCCCTGCCTTTAACAAAGCGCGCGTGTAACCACCAGCACCAAAGGTGCCATCAATCACTTTTGCTCCAACCAATGGCATAAGCCCAGCCAAAACTGGCTGTAACAACACTGGAATATGGCGTTCAGCTCTTTGATCCTGCTTTATCAAAATAATCCGTCTTGAAGTTAGGCTGTCTTAAATCAACAGCTCTCTCATGGCAACTGATCTTAGAATAACCTGGCCTTCAACTTTCACATTAATCACAATGAACGAAAAAACTAAAGTTATCCCAAAACAGATCCTAACGCATTATACTTAAAGAAATGTTATAATTTTTTAAAACACTCTTTGCTCAATTGTCCATTTCAAACACATAGACTCCATAAAAGACCATATATAATTGATCTTATAAAATATCGCGTATCATCATGAAATATCAGTCGGCCTATAAGCCGGGTTCTGTAGAGTAAAGCTTACACTTTACATGGCAACCATTCATCTGGGACGGATGTTACCATCCGCCTCGTGCAACCTACCCGAATGACTCGCCCGGAAATCGGCTGCAAATTAAATTTTGCACGTCATTTCTATTTGGTCTTGCTCCCGGTGGGGTTTACCTTGCCACATTCATTACTGAATGCGCGGTGGGCTCTTACTCCACCCTTTCACCCTTACCTATAAAAATAGGCGGTTTACTTTCTGTGGCACTTTCCCTAGGGTCACCCCTGCCGGGTGTTACCCGGCACCGTCTTTCCATGGAGCCCGGACTTTCCTCACCTGCCGTATTTCAGTATCAGACAAGCGCGGCTGCCCAGCCGACTGACATACTAATTTATAAAACATTTTCTGCTCCGTGAAAATAGCATCTTAAAATATTTTATGACAAACCTCTCTCAACAGATGTTTTTATTTTAATGAAGCCAGATAAGTCTTTACTTTTGCGCAATATTTCGCTGAAATGGAATTCATTTTTTTTGCAGCATGGCCTGCATTATATTTAAGGATTGTACCACATGTACTTCCACCACTGAGTTTATAGGCCCGTGCCAAATAACGCATACCATATTCAAGATTGGTCGCAGGATCATACAAATCCTGTACAGAACCACTAAAGCCCAACCCTCGTGCCGTAGAGGGTTTAATTTGCATCAAACCTATTTCGCCAGCAGCCCCCTTTATACCTGCCTTATAATTACTTTCAACTTTTACAACAGCATGTGCTAAATTAACGGGAACATTATATTTATTCGCAAGTTTCTGAATAAGAAACTCATAAGGACGATCAGGAATCTTAGAAGCAACAATCACTGAGGATTCTGCTGATTCCGCAACATTTAAGACACTATGAGTCCAACTTACATCAAATACAAAAAATACAGCACACGCTGTATTTAACAAGATTTTCAAAAATTGCATTTTCTTTCTCTTCACTCAAACATTCTCAAATTCTAGCTGCAAATAATTTGCAAATGTATTGTACAAAAAAAGAAAGCAAAAGAACGGCTTGAAAAAGGAAAGAGTAAGACAATTTCAAGATAAAATTCTGCAACAAAAGAAAATCTCTTTATGCACAAATTATAGATTTATCTATATCATAAAGTAAAAAAAATAAAGAGACTATAATTAATATTATATCGTATTAAATAAAATGATATAATTTGTAAATTTCTGCTATCACTATTGTATCACTCAATTTTTATATTAAAAAAATAGCATCTTAAAGAGAGACAAGAACATCTTTTTACCGAAGATCCTCAATATCAAAAAAGTTTCACAAAAAATATAAACTGTTATCAACACTTCTCTCTGGTTAATAAACACCCACAGCACTCTTTATGTCCGATAAAACCCCAACAAATCATAAAACAAATCCCCGCTCCCATCATTGCGCATAAAAAATTCATAAATATACTAAAACCATCATACTCTTTACCAATTCAAAATATTGCAACAGACTTTTAGCTCTCAAGATGCCTCAAAGAAGCTTTTTACTTCTTTTTTTGAAAGAGCTTTTATCCACACAAGCCTCTCACTTGTAGTGCACAAGAAAGTGATTTTGATTTTTTCACCATGAATAAATTTAAAACGAGAGAATTTTGCAATTCTTAAGATTCTCACTTAATATGAAAATGACAAATTATCATTATAAAACAATATGCTAAAAAAGCTATATCCGTCTTTATCTCTACAACAAAGCTTAACAATTACTTTTGTCTGTTTTTTTGAAAAATGTTAGGAAACTCAATACCCCCAAAGCCTTTTAAATAAAAATAAACCCTCATCTTCATTCAAATATTTTTTTCTTTGTCACAGACTACCATCTTATCAGCCTTGCACCTCATTTTCAGAAATCATACAAGTGGATAAATATCCTAAAATCCGTAGAACAAAGAAAGCTTAAATCCTTTAAAAAATTTTTATTTTCTCATATCAAATAAAAAAATAACCGGCATATAAAACACGGTTAACGTGTTTTATTATAGTCAATACTGCTTTTGTCATTGTAGCGATTGATAATGCAATTAACTTGGACCAATACCCTTGATAGACTTTCTATCACTCCTGTAATGATTGCAACATTACCCTTATACTCCAATTGCTTACCTTTTGAGAGATAAATTTTGTTAATACCTTACAAATTAATTATCTCCTCGCACTTTTCAAGACTTCATGAAAAGCTCTTGCTCCTTAAAATAAAACCCAAAAGCGCGATTAAAAAAATAGCTAAAAATAAGCATTAGCAATGGAAGGACGAGAAATCGCTTTTGAAAGAGCCATAGCAACAGTTTCACCAGATTTGTGAGCCTGCTCACGACTCTGACCACTTTTAAAAGCAAGCGCAATTACATCACGACGCAGCTGCGCAATAAACACCTCTTGCTGTTGAGGACTCATCTTAGAAAGATGCTTGATAATATCTGGAAAAGATACAGACAATCTCTCTAACAACTCCTCCTCTGTTACATCAAGCTTCTGAGAAGAAAAAGAAGAGCGACCGGAAAAAAACTGATAAACAGCACTACTTTGAGAAGCAAAAAAGACAGCGCCAAAAATAAAAAATACAAATAAAATAAAAACAATACGACGCGAAAAAGATTCCATTATCTCTTACCTAAAGATCACAGAACACAAACATAGATTCCTTTTATGATTCTCCTTATAGCATTCAACGATGCCTCAATAAAGAAAAATCAAATTATTGAAAATGAATACGCTAACACTATCCGCCCAACAAAAACTGCCCCTCTATGTATTTAGGTAGTATAGGCGAAACAATAACAGATCTTACACTTCCCCCTAATAACACGCTACAACATCCCCCAAAACAATTATAAAAAGCCTGACTGAGGAAATCCTCAGTCAGGCCAGACAATCTAGGGGATCCACGCGGGGGGGGGAGGAGGTTCCCCGATCGTCCTCTCACATCAACCACTAAGATAGCCGATGCAATATTCTTGCTATGGAATAAAATTCTTTAAACAACAAGAAATTCTTATCATCTTCTACGCAAAAAAACATAAAAGAGTTATAAATTGTTTAAAAATGTTTAAATTTAGGCAAAAAAAGTTTAAAATGACCCAATTTGAAGCAATTTTATTTCAAGAAGCATCAATTGGAATCTACGATCATTATAACTTTTAAATAGTTTCTTTCATAACTCTGATAATCATAATCAAAAAAACCGTAATTTCTACGTATCCACCCTATAAAAATCAAACTATATAAAAGTAGAATCACTTTTCGAACAGCAATCACCACAAAAATAAAAATGTAGATTTTTAAAATCTTATCTATCTTCATAAAAAATTCTGTAAATGATTATTAAAATATTGTCGCATCTCTCATGTAACAATCAATGAAGAATTTAAACAGCTTAATTTTATGAAAAAATGAGAACTCTGAAGGTATTTGTTTCGAATCACGTCCTATCATCATTCCAAATAACGATAAACTATTTTACAATAACCAACAGGCTCTAACGCATTTTAACATAACAAACCGAGATCAATGCAGACCGTTTCTCTTAATCTCTATCATTTAAATGATCCCGTAAAATAATACACACAGTAGTTTCTATGCTCAAAAATTGTTATAGTCTGTTCTTCTAACGTAAATAATGCATTGATTTACAATCATAACTCATCATTTTACAACTTACATGAGAGATCTCAAGAACGTGAGATTCCCTTATTTTAAACCTTCGTCTATTGAATCAATGAATAGCCATACTACGGCACATCACAAACAAGAAAAAGCATATGGATAAAAAACATAAAACGATGATGCCCTATCAATTTTACGCTATACTAACGGGCTGCATCATAAAATGAGCAGTAAGCATAAAAAGAAAAAATCACTTTTGGCAAGAAAAATGGACTTATTTAATAACCTTTTTAATAACCTTCATACTTCTCATGATAAAGAGATACGAAACTTTAGTGTAATATCACGCTTTTCTTTTCTACTTTCAGCCACGGACTATCCATAGATTATCGTCAATCTTATTTTTATGAATATAATGAAAAACACATAGACAAACGCCATATATGAATGCTTGTAAGAAGAAATAAACGTAAAGTCAGATACGCTATTATAACCATTGTTGTACAAAATGTTTTTAAAATTCAGAATATCACTCCAATCCATTACTAATTTATGAGTAATTTTATGGCGTCATCTACCAAGCTTTTACGTTTGCTGTTACTTGTAAATCAACACCTGCTCCTAACATGGCAATATGCTTGAGATAAAGACTAGAGCAAATGAGAACCATGTAAACAGTCCCAGCTTTTATATGCCCAATTAGAGTAAAAATATTTACGTCTGTTTGAGTAATCTTAAAAAAGCCATCATTTATTTTGAACGAAACATAAAAGCCCAAAGATAAAAACCTATTGCCATCTTTACCATCCCTTTCATTTGCCTTTACGACTTTCAAACACGCTCATAACGCTGTGTTTTAAATAATGAAAATCATGCATTGTCTTACCCTTTTACCCCTTCGTCTTTTTAGAGCATCTTTTTGCACCCCTCACTAAAAATTCCAAGGTACTTCTTATCTAAGCACCTGTTTTAAAGAGACATCGTAAGATCTATTGGGTACCACCATTTTTGACATTTATGAAGGTATGAGCCATCACTATATTATATTGTGCGCTATTACATCATATCGCCGCCGCTCTCATATTTAGAAATATGTATTTCCTTTTACAAACGGTATTATTTAGATAAATATCTTCTCTTGTAACAAACAAACAGACTCTTTTGGATTCTGAAACAGGAAATTTGAAATGAAAAAATATTCCTATATTCGAGCCTATCATTGAAATCTAAAAAATCAATATATTGGCTAATAAAACAAATATGATATCAAGACACCTTAAATAACGATCCTCATAGGCTTAACTCTATAGAAGGTGCTTTCATTACACAGTACACAGCCACCAAGCCCCTGTAAAACACCAATACTCTCATATAAAAACATAATACAAATGTAAAAAACAATAGATTATCAATGATTGAATAAAATTTTATCTCTACGCTATTCCTTAAGAAAAATCAGAGAATAAAGCAGGTCAACAAACGCGATTTATGCAAAATTGACTTGTTTATCTTTGATATCGTCAACTAATAAACGCGGATCACGAGCAAGCCAAAGCGTAACCATACCTTTCTCACTGTTTTCATTTTGTATAGGAGTAAGACAAACCTTTTGTTCTAGAACAAGTCTCGTATTTTTAAGCCATTGTTCTATTTGTAAAGCCGAAAATCCAAAACGCGTATGTGCTTGATCAGAATATGAAGACTCAATTTCATGATAACCAAAATCCACAATCAATAAACGTCCATGAGGACGCAAAACACTTGATATCTCATGAAGGAATATTTCAGGGTTTTCAAAAAAATGTAAAACCCAATGAAGAATAACTAAATCAAAAGTTGTATCTCCAACAGACAAGTGAAAAACATTGCTATCAAGCACGACTTGAACCGCATGCGTATAAAGATTAGAAAACAATTTTAAGATAGAGTCTTCACCTCTTCCAATATTCAGCATCGTCTGAAATGGTTTATCGCCAATGATTTCAAGTAAAGCGTTTTCTACACCATGATCTGCCATATAAGATGACCGTAATACATCCCGTTGCAACGCATTTTGTAAGAAATACTTCTTCCTCGTTTTTTGACGCTGCTTTTTAACATCCTTCAAACGTTCTAAATCATGCGCTAACAACACATCATTCTTTGGCAAAGCCGAAAGAACACCCATCACAATGTCTTTACCCCAAAAATCATGACAAAGCTTAAAATAAAGGCTATCCCCCTTCTGATAACGCTCAATCAATCGTGCTTCGTACAATAAACGTAAATATCGTGATATACATGCTTGCGACTGATCAAGAATAAAAATAAAATCAGGGATTGTTAAATCTTCATGATGTAAGAGCCTAAGAACACGTAAATGGCTTACTTCTGCGACCGCTTTCAGCAGCTCAACCACTGCATCTAAACTTGCACTTTTTTTCATAATTATCCCCTCAACATTCCTATAAACATTTGTTTATAGGAAAAAAAGTCAAGTATACAACGCATATTCTCATCTATTTTGTGCTCTCTATTTTATCATACTATGAAAAAAATAGGCTAATGTAAAAAACGAACAGATCTTATCCATCTGCTTCTCGTTATAATATTCATGATAAATCAATCCAAATCATTCTCTTACAGCTCATAAACGGAGGGGACATATAGATAAAAATATCTTTTATGCCCACCTCAAAACAAAAACTGTATACCATTGAGAAAAAATAAATAACATGATGATGCCAGCTTGCATTTTTATTAAGTAAAGATGGTAATGCTCAATGACCAGAGCATTTGTAGAAGTAGTACTATACTCTTCATCTCCTCCTTTTCATTGCAATTTTACAAGCAATAACCGGTTATATATCATGATTAGAACAACCCTATTTAGGCTATAATTTCATAAAGTGTCTCTTACTCTTTTCAATGAATAAAAACTTCCACAGAGTACACACACACTTTATTTATGAAATAACAAACGCAATAAAATACACTATTATTCCAACAAAATTATTCCAACAAAGTTGAGATAAGATAAAAAATTCTAGCGTGTAAGAGGTTTATAATTTGCATGCTTAGGATTAAGAGATTCCGCCCCAAGACGACGAACTTTATCAGCCTCATATTCAGCAAAATTACCTTCAAACCATTCTACATGACCATCACCTTCAAAGGCTAAAATATGTGTTGCCAATCGATCAAGAAACATACGGTCATGCGATATGATAACTGCACAACCAGCGAAATTTTCCAATGCATCTTCCAATGCACCCAATGTTTCAGTATCAAGATCATTTGTCGGTTCATCAAGAAGAAGCACATTCCCCCCCTCTTTTAGAAGTTTTGCCAAATGTACGCGATTGCGCTGCCCTCCTGATAAATTTGCCACCTTCTGCTGTTGATCTGCCCCCTTGAAATTAAAAGCCCCGCAATAAGCGCGACTATTCATCTCATATTTGCCTAATTTAATAATGTCATTTCCACCAGAAATTTCCTCCCAAACAGTTTTATTCCCCACCAAGGAATCGCGATTCTGATCCACATAACTCATGTGAACTGTTTCACCGATACGTATTTGACCTGAATTGGGCTGTTCCTGTCCCGTCAACATTTTAAACAAGGTCGACTTTCCTATACCATTGGCCCCAATAACGCCGACAATGCCACCTGCAGGAAGTTTAAAAGAAAGAGAATCAATCAATACACGCTCACCATAAGCTTTAGAGAGATTATCAACTTCAATAACAACCTGTCCTAATCTTTCTCCAATAGGGATAATGATTTGCGCCTCTCCAGGACGACGCTCACGTGCTGCTTGAACCAACTCATCATAAGCCTTAATCCGAGCTTTTGACTTTGCTTGTCGCCCTTTTGGACTAGAAGCAATCCATTCTTGCTCACGTGATAAGGCACGTTGACGCGCTGCCTCTTCACGTCCTTCTTGAGCCAAACGCTTGGCTTTAACCCCCAAATAAGCAGAATAGTTCCCCTCATAAGGAATACCTCTCCCGCGATCTAACTCTAAAATCCAACCCGTTACATTGTCGAGAAAATAACGATCATGGGTTATCAAAAGCACAGCCCCAGGATATTCACGTAGATGCCTTTCAAGCCAAGCCGTCGTTTCAGCATCTAAATGGTTTGTCGGTTCATCCAAAAGTAACAAATCAGGTTTTGACAAAAGCAATTTACAAAGTGCAACACGCCGCTTCTCACCACCCGAAAGTTTTGTTACATCCCCATCGGCTGGCGGACAACCAAGAGCAGCCATAGCCATTTCCACTTGACTTTCTAAATCCCAAAGATTCTGACTATCAATAATGTCCTGAAGCCGCGCACTTTCATCAGCCGTTTCCTCGCTATAATTCATCATCAATTCGTTATAACGCTCAAGAATTTCTTGTTTATCTGCAACACCTTCCATCACATTGCCACGCACATCTTTGCTCGCATCAAGCAAAGGTTCTTGTGGTAGATATCCACAGCGAGCTCCTTCAGAAATCCATGCTTCTCCCGTATATTCCTTATCTAGCCCAGCCATAATACGTAAAATAGTTGACTTCCCTGCACCATTCGGCCCTAAAATACCGATCTTCGCATCTGGATAAAAAGACAAATGAATATTTTCTAGAACTTTTTTATTGCCGTAAGACTTGTTAAGCCCAGCCATATGATAGATAAATTGACGTGCCATAAATTTCTCTTTATATTGTGCGATATTAAAGATTAGGATTTTGAAAAAAACTGCTTTTGCTTTTTGAAACTGTACAGTAAATAGCACTTACATCGTATCAAAAGCTTTTCGCTTTATATTGGTACATTTTTTCTAATCTCACAAGCCCCAGTATGGTTCTGAATGCAAAAAAACATCCCCAAAAAAAGCAAAAAGCAAATCTTTTTAGCTGTACCTGAAACCTGTTATCAAACATTGCCTCTCTTTTCCATACCAGATATAACATTGTATTTTTATCGTATTAAACCAACTTATCAATGTAATATGGTACCAAAAAGAAAAGCAATTCTCTATGCACCTTCTTTTTTCGCTTTATGGGCTTTATATTACGCAGTAAAAAATCCTTCCCTTTTTTCATCGATTTTTTGCTACGGGAAACAATGGTCTTCCCCCCTTGCCTTGATATGGCTTAAATTACGTTTACAAAATGATCGCCGCCTTATGGGATCTGACGTTCCAAGCCCAATGATCATGAAAGCTTTGCATCAACACGTAGCAACAAATGACTACAGTGCACTTCCCATTGGTACGTGGTTACAATTCGTAACAAACTATAAAACCAATTGTAAAAACTTATCCATCCCCCTCTTTTGGCTTGATAATTATAAAAATAATATCAATATTCAGCAAATCATTTCAAAACTTCAAGACGAAATATAGCTTTTTAAAAATACGATAAAAGATCATCTCATATAGGAATATATTTATGGAAAAAAAAGCCTTAATCGTCATTGATGTTCAAAATGACTTCTTACTAGGTGGAGCACTTGCCGTACCACAAGGTGATGCTATTTTACCCGCCGTCAATAATCTCATAAATCATTTTGACCACGTTATCTTAACCCAAGATTGGCACCCAAAAAACCATTGCAGCTTTGCTTCCTGCTATCCTGAAAAAAAGCCCTATGATACCATCATTCTTGACTACGGTCCTCAAATACTTTGGCCTGATCATTGCATACGAGGAACACAAGGAGCAGAATTTCATCCATCTCTTAGAGTGGAAAAGGCACAACTTATCCTTAGAAAAGGCTATAATCAAAAAATGGATAGCTATTCTGCTTTTCTTGAAAATGATCAAAAAACACCAACAGGTTTACAAGTTTATCTTAAAGAACATGGTTTTACTAAGCTCATTATGTGTGGCTTAGCAACTGATTTTTGTGTCGGATTTTCTGCTCTTCACGCTATGCAATGCGGTTTTAAAGTCAGTGTTTCATTAAATGCCTGTGCTGGTATTGATGTAAACGGATCACTAAACACTATGCTTAAAACAATGAACGAAGCCGGTATAGAACTTTTAATGGTCTCTTAAAATATCCTTCTCTAATCTACCATTATAATACACTGATTTATAAAGGATAAATTATTTTGCACATATTTAAGTAAGAGTTCAGAATATCGTAAATTCTCTCATTTCAAACCTGTTTCAAAACCATTCTCTTACACGTTACAAAGAGAATCCAATGTATGAATAGAAATCATTCAAAAAAACAGCAAAAAGGCCTCTTATGAACCATTAATGCAAAAGCTTGTCATAATATTGAAAGCTGGTAAAAAGTATAGCATCAGCTTTCTGTCTTATATTTAGGTCAAAAAGTATCCTAGAGATTGTATATTATTCCCTTCATGGGTAGTATTATGCAATAAACTCAACTTAAAAAAACGCAAATAAGCAATAAAATAGTATTTTATTTTGCATAAAAGACCTCTTTCTATTCAAAGATATGCGATAAACAAAAGTTTGAAAAAGGAAGAGATCTCCATTACTTAGATACAACATGTTTATCCAATTGACGATGCTTAAAACGAATCGAAGAATATAATGCCATTCCAATAATACAGACTCCCACAAGTCCTGTTAAAATTTCAGGAACCGATATAATCGTTTGCAGATACATAATCACTGCAAGAACTAGAATTGCATAAAAAGCACCATGCTCTAAATAACGATAATGCAATAATGTTCCTGATTCAACCAACATAATTGTCATAGAACGAACGTAAAATGCTCCGATACCAAGACCTATCGCAATAATAAAAAGGTTGTGTGAAAAGGCAAAAGCACCAACCACGCCATCGAAAGAAAAACTAGCATCAAGAACTTCTAAATAAAGAAACGCCCCTACTCCCCCGTGAGCTACTGTTGTTAAAGTCTTTTGAGGAGTATCCAAAAGATGACCGACAACTTCAACACCGATAAAGGTCAAAAGTCCATAAAGTGCTGCCAATAAAAAAGTTATTTTATTTTCTGCGTCAATCTGACCTGAAACCAATAAGATCAAAATCAAAACAATTGCAATATCAATTCCAACAAGCGCCCCAAACTTTTGAGCAGGTTTCTCTATAACATTAAGCCAATGCACTTCTTTTTCAGAATCAAAAAAATATTTTAAGCCAACCATCATAAGGAAAGTTCCTCCAAAAGCAGCAATCCCCATATGCGCATCGGTTAAAACTTCAGCATATCGATGTGGTTCCCATATCGCTAATTTGACTGCCGCAATTGGATTAATCCCAACAGCAACGACAACCACCAATAATGGAAAAACAATTCTCATCCCAAATACAGCTATCAAAATGCCCCACATAAGAAAACGACGACGCCACAATGGACTCATTCTACTAAGAACACGCGCATTGATAATAGAATTATCAAAAGATAAAGAAATTTCCAAAATTCCTAAAACAAAGCAAATAAAAAAATATTTAAGAAAACCAGTAATACTTTCCGTTTCAAACCAACCAATAACCCCTCCTAAAAAGACACCAATAATCGTGAAAAAAAAAGCAAACCCAAAATAGCGTAATAGGGCCATGATCATTCCTCAAAGTTTATTTTCTACTTCATCTAAGCACACCCAGTACCAATCCAAAGTTTGCATCTCTTTAAAGTTGCATCTATTAATGCAGAGGTGTATAGAATATATATGGTAAAGTTACATGAAAATTCTTTCAAAAAAAGCAAGAGACAAATGTAGCAACAAGGAATTTTGTTTTGAAGTGAATATCAATTGTCAATACAATAAATGAAAGATTGCTTTCTATCTACACAAATAAAAAAAACAACAAGAAATTAAAGCTATAATATTGACATTATATCATAGAATATTAATACATAGTGTGCTTTTATTATTTAATGATTTATACCATGATGATTTACCGAGGGAGATAATTCGTGGCACGTCCTGAAACTGAATCAAAAACCATATTTGGAAAACGTTTACGTTATGTACGTCTTGCTTTAGGCGATCCATCACGTGAAACCTTAGCTAAAAGTTTTAGCATGACAAAAAATTCCATTGCTTTTTATGAGCGTGGAGAGAGAGAACCCAATCTTAGTGTCTTACAAACATACCGCACGTTATATGGTGTCAATATTAATTGGCTTTTAACTGGACAAGGAAAAATGTTTGACACCGAATATACAAAAGGTGATTTTGACTGGAATTATTTTATTAAAAAAATCGAGGGACTGGAAGAAACTCTTGCCGATAGTGATCGTAACGAAAAACTAAATCAAGAAAAAATCGACAGTTCTTATGAAAAATTGCAGCAATATTTGTCAAGACAAGGTTTATCAAATGGTTTTAACCCTAAAACTACAACCTCTCTTATCGATATGAAAGCTAAAATGGCCAATTCTTATACCCTTAGCTTATTCATTGATTTACTCATTCGAAGTGTATCCCAAAAAGAGGTTATAGCTAATCAATAAACGTCTATTTAAAAAGAAAAAACAAGAAATGATTAAACTCTACCAGTATGGAAAAAAGTATTTTTTACTTTATCCTTGCTGGTGAAATTTTATATAATTTATAAACTTTTTTTCTGTAACGACAGAAAAATATTTGCGTTGTAAATGAAAGTATAGTGTCTTTAAATTAAAAAAAATAATTTTATAGTATAAAATTCTCATTCATATCTTATTGACAATAAATTTTTTCTTGTTAAAAGAATAATAGCTCTCATAGAAATTATTTTTAAGGTCAGAAAATTTAAGGGGAATATATTGACGACTTCCTAGAGAGACATACATTAATGTTTACAAGCGGATTAGTTAAATATTTATCCTGAAAATTATCAGCTATTTTATGAGGTGGGAAGCATGTATTTTGAGGTGTTTCAAGGAGTTCACAATCAATGGTACTGGCGTTTAATCTCAGGAGATGCACAAAAAATTGCTTTTTCTAGTAAAGGTTATCCAACAAAACAAGATATCCTAATCAATATTGAGCAAATAAAAGAAATTACACATAAGGCTCTTATTAGAGAACTACAGTCCTAACGTTCTTTACCATTAAAACAAGCGTCTATTTTGTATAATGGTATGGTAGTCACTTTTGTGATAAATGAAAAGTGATTGATTTCCCCTCAATGAGAGGAAGTTCTGTATTATTTCTGACACTCACAAATAACAGTCATATTCTTACAGATTATATGTTTATTTTCAATCATACTCAAATCTCTATAGCCTTTATCAAAAAGAAAATCTTTTAAGTTTTGTATTTTTCATAAAAAATAAACGCACATGAAGAGAAGATAAATCATCAATGAGAAATATATTTACTCTACAAGATATTAATATCTTTTACGTTCATATTCCTCTTCTGTATCTGATAATCATAACTGACTTACCCATTTCATCTTCATAAAAAGCAAATATCTCTTTCTTTCTATTATCATGCAATTTTTTATACCTATTAGCTGAAACTATCGTAGCATTTATACCTTACATCTAAAAAGAACGTGCAAAATTGTTTCCAGTAATAATATAAAATTGCTGGATTGTATAGACGCGCTTTTTAATAACCAGCCTACCTATAAACTGGTTTATCATCATAAACTCTTATTTTATGATCAACGACGCTCTGTCTTATAAACTTAAATGTTGTCATAAAATCAGAGTAAACTTGAATATTCTCTTCCAATACAATCTCTCCATCAGCACCATAATTGGCTTCATTAAAGTTTATCTCTCTCGTCATTCCAATCTTCCTAACACATTTCCAAACCCTTTAATGCAAAATATGAATACAATCACTCTTTATCATCTTCAGATTTAAGCATTTTTTTATATTTCTTTTCATTTTTTTCATATTGCTTAATTTGTTTTTTCAGTTTTTCAATTGCTTGGTCACGTCTTTTAATCACCATACTTTGCTCTCTAATAGCCCTATCTCGTTCTTCAGTCATCTTCATAGAATCTCTTAAAAACTCATGCTTTATTCTTCTAGATTCCTCTTTTAAAATTTTCACTTGACTGCGATAATATAAAGAAAACCGAAATATAACCCCACTGCACAACAAAACAACAATCATTGCTCCCAATAAAATTTCGTTTACACTCATTTGGATCTCCCTTAATTGTCGCTCAAGTGATCATCTTGACCAATTTGTTTCATCCTCAATCAAAAAAAGAATGCAATAAATTGCATGTTCCAAGTGTGAACAGTCACTCTCGGCGTTCTTATTTTCTCCATTAAAGCATTGATAAATGACGCAAACAAATCTCTGAAAGCGGCTAAATCTACACTCACACCAATTATTTGCGACACGTTTATTGACACAAAATACAAAAAATAAGGAACGTCAAATAAAACTAACGACGCAATCCAATCATACAAGCCTTGCCCAAATCGTTCCTATCTTCCTTTTTTACGCCATGAGGAATGCGGCTATATATGAAAGTTTTTCATTATTACAAAAATCTTCAGTGTCACAAAGCACAGCATTTCTGTAAAATTTTTCCTTCCCACAAATCTTTACATCACCACAAACTAAAGCATCATTATAAACTCGAGCCTTTCTAAAATCACGAGTATCACCACAAAATTCAATACATTGAGCATTCAAAACTTGATCAAAAAAGACCGCATTAGCATAAACATATGCATCTCCACTCATATTCAAATAACGATAAAGTTCTTATTTTTCATAAACATGCGAACTCTTACGAACAACTAAACAACCATATGTTAATGCATTGTTATCAATAACAATATCATTATAAACACAGACTTCATTATAAACCGCAGCATCATAAAAACACATTCATCGCCATAAGGGCATTGATCGAATGTACAATTCTACCAAACAACCACCTTTGTGGATCAGATTACCTTCCTGTTTAATAAAATATCCAAGATCACTTTTTTGATATTTCCCATTTTTTTACGCATATATACGATATACCATCTGATAGTGATCTAATTTATTACAATAAAGAAGAAATCAGTATTCTTTGTCTATGCAATTTACATTTTTTCTACAGCCATTATCCTATCTCTTAAGGCTCTAAAGCTTCGTTATATTCACACACTACCTCAACGCAGAATTTTTTTTACAAATTCTGATGTTGGGGTATATCTTGATTTATAATGCTGCTACGTATACTATCATAGTGAAATCTCATAAACATACGAGTGTGTATCGCCCTTTCTGGTATACACATTTACTTTTTCACAACCGTGGAACTAAGCAACCATTTTTATTGATTCGAATCTGAAAGTGTATGGGGACATTTTGTTATTAGTTAAAAACAACTCTATATGCTTCCTTAGCGAAGAGCTACACATGGATATTTTCACGCTCCTTGTATCATATATTCTGGATTCGCAACGCAATATTAACGCTATAGCGTAAATATGTAAAGGTCTAAAAATGACAAAGACTGAAAAAGATTGGTTCCAACGCTTAGTTGAATTAATAAAAAGTGACGGACGAACAATGATTGAAATAAGCAGAGCTGCAGGCTGTGGACAAAATTACGTCCAACAAATGATAAATGGAGGCAAGAGGCCTTCTGTAGACAAACTCATGGCTATTTTGAATACACTGGGAAATGCTAGTGCCATATATGTAATAACTGGTTTCAACATCTCCGATGAAGACTTAAAACTCATAACTTTGATTTCGTCTGGAGATAAAAAGAAGATTGAAGCCTTAAATGTTCTGTTGAATGAGCAGAATCTGTAGAATTTTCTACTTTATCCAATATCGCTTGCTTTTGAGACGTCGATAAAGACTCCCATTTCACAATAATATCAGATAAAGTTGTTTCAAATTTTTTATCATTCTTCATAGTCATACTCCATGTAGTCACACTATATAACGCCAAAGCGTTTAAAATATATCTCATACCTTAGAAAAAAATATTTGCAATAGGCAGTATGGAAGCAATTGTGTACAAACTTATTTTACAAAATCAGATGAAGTTCTATTAGTCATGCACCATGGTGAAACAGAAAGCATCACACGATCCAGACCTTCTTATGAAAATTGGTATAATCTATCAAAAACGCGAATAATGTTACGCAGATCTTGCGATTCGGACCAATAAAAACTAATGTGAAAATATCCCTGAAGACACTCCTGAACTCTATATAAGAGAACACGAAAAAGCTTTTTGAAAAAAATACATCACAATTTATTCTACATAGCACCATCTATATTTTTTTAACAATATTGCAAAGCAAGAATATAACAATGTTATAGGAATAAATTCTTATAAACAGAGCCACATTACCTAAAACTCTGTAACACGTTTACAGGTAACCTCCCCTCTAAACGCCCCTTGTAAATACTAATATAAGTCTCTATCATAAGCAAAAATGATACTATTAAAAAATAAAACGAATCACCATGCACAATCTTTGTACGTAAATTTTATACAGATTTACAACAAGAGAGAAATTTCCTTATGCAAATTATGAAGAATTATATTTTCAAAGTATGACTTTGAAGAAGAAGTATACTTTTCCAAAAAAACACCCTCCCTGCCAATAATTTTTCATAAGAGAAAAAACTCATAATAAAGATAAAACTCTCTATACGATCAATACGAGAAAAATGTTAGCAATACAAAAAAGTGCTAGGATTACCGCAATATTGCCAATTCCTTATGAGAGTAAAATCAAAAAAGACGTCTGCTCTTCAATAATAATTCGGATCACATGAAAACTCTATAATTTAAACATTAAGCAAAAAATACACAAAAACAGAAAATGGCATTTTAATGAATTTTCCAATATCATAGAAAATATTTCTTACAGAATAATAAAATGCTTATTACAATAGAATCTGGATGATGCAAAGCGATAGAAATAATCACTCAATTGACTTTTCAAAGAACAATTAATAAAATTCTTTTCAGAGAACACGCCACCGTCACTATGAACAATATTTCTCAAAATATCAAATAGAATTCCTTTCTTGGGAAAAAGAAAATATCAACAAATGTTATCATCGTTGCCCCATGATACATATGAATGCCCATAGATCACATTCTCTTATACACTAACCTTTCATCACGATGATGCTATTCGAACGTCTAAAAGACCTTAGCATCACTTAAGAAAAAAGCAAATTTACACTAAATGTTTTTTGAGCCATTTGTTCTGAACAGGTCCAATCTTTAAAATTGGTTTTATTGAGGTCTATTTATTTGCAGAACAAGTATAAATAAACTTATCCAATGAAGCTTTTAGCCTTCTATTTTATGAAGAACACCACACAGAAAAAGTACAAAACAGTATATGAATTAAGAAAGTAAATAGCGCCCCATATCAGTTAATCCAAATGCTAAAAGGTTGTAAATGAGAGAACTTCTTTGATGAGACTAAGAAAACATACCATCATATTAAAGCGACTGAGAGAAAAAACTGCAACAAACAACGACCAAAAGCTTCTAAAACAAACAGGAAAATAAATAAAAAACAAAAAAGGTAGAATCTCAAAACTTTTATATAAGCGATCCATTTTTCTATTGGACATTTCCCTATTGGTGGGCCCGGAGGGACTCGAACCCCCAACCAAGCGGTTATGAGCCGCTGGCTCTAACCAATTGAGCTACAGGCCCCATATATAGGTTGTTTCTCTCTAAACTAAAATGCCCTATGATACAAGAGCTGACAAAGATTATAACCCATCTTTTTCTCTTTTCTATTGGTTTTTTTTCAGTGCCCTAATTTCTTTACAAGAACTCTTAAAAATGAGAGAATAGTTAACTAACAAATATAAAGGTATAGATATGATAGAAAAGAAAATTCAACCACTGAAGGGTTCTCTGGTTAAAGCAGTTATATTAGCATTTACACTCTTAGCCACATCGTTGACTGTACGTGCTTATGCTGAAGAAAATAAAATGAAAAATGCAACGATTACAGTGACTGCAATCGGAGAAAGTCAAGCTGCACCGGATATGGCAATTATTAATCTAGCCGTTGTTACCTATGACAAAACTGCCCAAAAGGCATTAGCTTCCAATAATCAATCCATCAATGATATTATAAACGCTTTTAAAAACAATGGCATCCAAGCAAATGATTTGCAAACATCAGGCTTATCCATTTATCAGTCGACTTCTGATAAACACCACGAAAAAAAGAATAATGAAAAACTCTATCATGTTTCAAATTCTTTGACCGTGCGCATTCGTGATCTTGCCAATGCTGGTAAAATCTTTGATCAAGCGATGACTCTAGGTGTTAATTCAGTTAACTGCATTACTTTTACCAACGCAGATACAAAGCCATTTTATCAAGAAGCACGTAAAAAAGCCATTACTGAAGCCATTGAAAAAGCGCAAACGATAGCGCAAGCAGCCGATTTAAAATTAGGAAAAATTATTGAAATCAATGAAAGGGATGATTACTACCACCCAACACCACGTCTCATGAGTAGAGCAGCAGATGCAAGCTACGCAAATACAAATTTTGCAGGTGGTGAATTAAATTATAATGTGAGCGTCACTGTCGTCTTTGCGATCGATTAAATCACCAACTGTTGTATAAAAAATCATATTACTGGCCTTTACATAGAAGACCAGTAATATGATGAAGATAATCTTCCTCAGATAATAATTCGTCTTCGTAAACCTTTATCTGTCCGCGGGCAGAAATATGCGCTGTATGTACCGTCTGGCAATCTCCTGATACCAATGGATGCCACCAATGAAGATCTTTTCCCTCATAAATTAATCTATAAGCACAACTTTCTGGAAGCCAACGCGCTGTTTTAACTGTCGTAATGTCTAGCGATATACAATCTGGTACAATTGATTTACGATGAGCATAATCTCGACACCTACAAGTTTCCCCATCTAAAAGACGACAAGCAATACTGGTTGCATAAAGGTCACCCGTATCATCGTCCTCAACTTTATGGAGACAACAACGGCCACAGCCATCACAAAGGCTCTCCCACTCAGAAATGGAAATCTCTTCTAATTTTTTTACTTTCCAAAAGGGAAGTTCTCCACTCATAAACTCAGACACACCTTTTTTAATTAAGACGATCTATAAAAAATGAAACGTTTAATTTCTATAATTTTATCTATTTCTGTCTCTTAAAAAGATTCAACTCAATGTATACTTTAAACCATGTTCTTAAAAGCTATCTGAATAAAAAGAGAATATTCAAAAATAGCGCATATAAATGAACATAACCTATTGAAACATCTCTTTGTAAACTTAACGAAGAATAAAATGCGTCACCTAAAATGATAGAAAAATTCCGCAAAGAACATACATTTTTCATCAAAAAGTTCGTATGTTGCAATATAAGTTTATTCCTAACAGATCTCATTTCTTAAAAACGAGCCGCGCTATACGCAAGGTAATGTTTTTATCGTTCATTTCTTGAAAGCCCCCTACTCTCTACTCCATAACCACCCTTTGCCCTATATCTATTCTTTTGAGACAGAGAAGTATAAAGCCCCAAAGCTAAGAAAAACATTAAACATCGTAAACTTTCTAGATTGTTCAAATTCTTCCTATGTTTTTCTCAAGAAAGTATCCAAGTACAACATGAAGCACCTCCCCCCTTCATTAAGAAGAAGGAGGAAGTTATTAAAATGCACACGAATTCCTTTATTTAAGAATCGAGAAAACTGCGCAATTTTCGTGAACGGCTAGGATGTTTCAATTTACGAAGTGCCTTTGCTTCAATCTGACGAATACGCTCTCTTGTAACTGAAAATTGTTGTCCTACTTCTTCCAACGTGTGATCTGTATTCATCCCTATTCCAAAACGCATCCGCAAAACACGTTCTTCTCGCGGTGTTAATGAAGCAAGAACGCGTGTTGTCGTATCTCGCAGATTAGCTTGGATAGCAGCATCAATTGGTAATAACGCATTCCTATCCTCAATAAAATCACCCAAATGGGAATCATCTTCATCACCAACAGGCGTTTCGAGAGAAATAGGTTCTTTTGCAATTTTAAGAACTTTTCGTACTTTTTCTAACGGCATAGAAAGCTTGCTAGATAATTCTTCTGGTGTTGGTTCTCGTCCAATTTCATGGAGAATCTGACGCGAGGTACGAACAATTTTATTAATTGTTTCAATCATATGAACAGGAATACGAATTGTACGTGCCTGATCAGCAATTGAACGTGTAATAGCTTGACGAATCCACCATGTTGCATAAGTTGAAAATTTGTAGCCGCGCCGATATTCAAACTTATCCACAGCCTTCATCAAACCGATATTGCCCTCTTGAATAAGATCAAGAAACTGCAAACCACGATTGGTGTATTTTTTTGCAATTGAAATGACAAGACGCAAATTAGATTCTACCATCTCTTTTTTTGCAATTGTTGATTCGCGTTCACCTTTCTGCACCTGCATAACAATCCGACGAAATTCACCAATCGAAATAGCCGTTTCTTGCGCAAGATTTTGTATCTCACTTCGCAGTTTTTGGATTTCTTTTGCTTCCCGCATCGAAAATTCTTTCCAACCAGGTGTAGGCAAAGCAGCAATATAATTCATCCAATCTGCGTCCAATTCACGCCCTTGGTATTCTTTTAAAAAGTCCTCATGGCCAATGCCATAGCTATTGGCAATCCGTTTCAGCTTACCTTCATTATGAATCAATCTCTTATTGATGTCATAAAGCTGTTCAACCAAAGCTTCGATACGATTTTGGTTTAAAGAAAGAGATTTTACTGCTTGAATCAACTCACCCTTTAATTGAATATATTTCTTCTTCTGAGAAGATGTAAGGCCCCCCTCTTTACGCTCTGCCAAACTGCTTTCAACATGCTGATCTTGTAATTTTCGTAATTTTACATAGGTTTGAGCAATAAAATCCAATGTTTCCATAACTTGAGGACAAAGTTCATTTTCCATTGCAGCAAGCGATAAGTTAACATCGTCCTCGTCCTCCTCATCATCGTCTTCAATGTTTCTCTCTCCTGCGCTCTCCCCCATATTACGTATACCAGAAGACATTTTTTCTTCTACGGTCTTATCAACTTCACTTCGCTCAATAACAGGAGCCTGCTTTGCTTCTGGACCAGCATAAGTCGTTTCAAGATCAATAATTTCACGAAGAAGAATACGCTGCTCTTTTAACTCGTCACGCCAGATAATAAGAGCCTGAAAAGTCAAAGGACTCTCACAAAGTCCCGCAATCATTGTCTCACGCCCTGCTTCAATACGCTTAGCAATGGCAATTTCGCCTTCCCGCGAAAGAAGCTCAACAGCTCCCATCTCACGCAAATACATACGCACCGGATCATCCGTACGATCTGTTACTTCGCGTTTATTCGTTGCCGTTGCAATTGCGTGGCTAGAGGCTTCTACTAAATCACCCCCCTCTACCGTAACTTCTTCTTCATAATTTTCAGACTCAACTTCATCCTCATCATCCACAACATTAACCCCCATCTCAGAGAACATCGCCAAGATATCTTCAATTTGTTCGGATGTAACCTCGTCAGAAGGAAGAACTGCATTGAGTTCATCCATTGTTACGTAACCATTTTTTTTGGCAAGTTTAATCATTTTCTTGATGGCATCATCAGAAAAATCAAGAAGAGGACTATCCAAACTCGCTTGGTTTGTTACTTCTGCATTATCTTTCTGTTTAACCTTTGTTGCCATACCATAACTCCACTCGATCACTTCACAGTTTCTATGTAACCATAGTTTCCATGTGACCAGTTTTTTTGTTCTCACTAAAATCTACCAATAGTTACTCATATATACTTCCTGTTAAGAGATTACCATTGGAAAGAATACATTTTGTATACGCCCTGACATCCAGACAAACTTGATACCCAGACAAAAACGCGGGAAAACTCCAGAAGTTTCCCCGACACCTCTCAGCCCTTCTGAGATAATCTCTGCACCCTATCGTAAGAACCAATTTCCCGCTTTTCCTAAAATTTACCCGCTTTTCCTAAAATTTAATTGTCATCTTTATAAAAATGTCACTCCACATAAACTTCCTCATCTAAAATTTAAGTGACTGATTCGCATTAAAAAAGCGAATCATTTTATCGTATCTTGTGTATTCCCGTCTATTTTTTCATCCAACCAACTTCCAAATCCTTCAATTAACGCTTCTGTTGCCTGCATCTGCTCCAGCTCATTTTTTACCTCACGAAGCAGATCAAAAACCTCACTCTTAGGATTTTCTACAAGTTGCTCTTCAATATCCTGTAACCTCTTATGTAGGTGGTGTTCTTGAAGATGCAAGTAGACAGCTTGTTTTAATATAGCACGCGCATCTTCTATAGGGGCTCCACCAAGAATAATACGCATACCAATATTTTGCACAAGATGTTTCATACGCTCTAACAGAGCCTTTTGCCCTCTTTTTTCTAAGAACGCAACCATCGTCTCTTTATCATGAAGCTGTTGGTCCCCAAGAATTTCCAACATAGCTTGATGAAAAATTATCAATTGAGTATTTTTTAATTCTAACTCAGAAAGAATTTCAAAATTTTCATACCACAACTCAGGATAGTAAGCTAAAGTAAGTAAAATCACTGCTTCACGCAAAGGGATAGATTGCGAAGAATTTCGTACTATTTCAGAATTTTCTAACAGAGAAAAGGTTTGATCTTTAAAGGTCCTATTTGGTGAAGATTGACCATATCGCCCTTCCCCCCTTTTTTTTGAAAAAGAGGGACGAAAAAAATCAAAAAGGCGTTTTTTTACATCTTGCAAATAATAACGACGGACATCTTCATCCTTAATCGTAAAAATTTGTTGTTTTAGTTGTTTTTCTAGCGCTGCTCGTGCCTCTGGAATTTCAAAATGCTTTCCATAGGTAGAACGCCACCATAAAAGCTCACTCAAAGGAATAGCTTTTTGCAAAAAAGAAGAAAAAAGCTGTGCTCCACCAGCACAAACAATTTCATCAGGATCTTTCCCTTGTGGCAACAAAACAAAGCGTACACAAACCCCAGCCTTTAAAAGAGGCAACACACGATCAGCAACACGAAAAGCAGCTTTTAAACCAGCATCATCACCATCAAAACACAAAATAGGCTCCTTCCCCATCTGCCATAAAAGCTCAATTTGCGCTTCCGTTAATGCTGTCCCTAAGGGCGCTACAACTCCTTCAAAACCAGCTTTAGTCAATGCAATGACATCCATATACCCCTCAACAACAAGGAGTGAATGAATTTTTTCATCGCCAACAAAGCGACTATTTTTGCGAGCTGCTGCCGCGTTATAAAGTATATTTCCTTTATGAAACAGCACTGTTTCAGGGCTATTGAGATATTTTGCTCGTGTCTCTTTCTCTAATGCACGCCCTCCGAAAGCCACCACACGTCCGCGCAAATCTTCGATAGGAAACATAATGCGATTTCTAAATCGGTCATAAGAATCCGCGCTCTCCTCATGCACTGAGAGAAGCCCACATTCTTCCATTTGCTTTATTGAAATGCCCCGTGCACTCAAAGCTTCTTTCAAAGCTGTACGCCTTACCGGTGCAAAACCAATGCGGAAACGCTCTACAAGCTCTGGTGTAACACCACGTGCATCCAGATAACAACGTGCTTGCATACCTCCTTTATCGCGTAAATTATATTGAAAAAAATCTGTGGCAATTTTCATCACATCATAAAGGTCAGCTTTTTCCAGTTGACGTTTATGACTTTGTGAATCCAAAATAGGGAGTTTCATTCCCGCAAAATCAGCCAAACGCTCTACACTTTCTGAAAAGTGCAGTCCATCAAGCTCACACAAAAAGGTAAAAATATCTCCACTTACACCACAACCAAAACAATAATAGCGCCCTTTATGATCATCACAATGAAAACTTGGCGTTTTTTCACCATGAAATGGACAACAACACCAAAAGTCTCCCCGTGAAGGCTTACTTTTTCGAGGATCAAAATCCACCCGTTGACCAATCACTGTTGAAATTGGGAGTCTCGTACGCAGTTCATTAAGGAAATCGGGCGGAAAACGCATTATCTCTCACAGAGTTTGAAAATTCTTTTTTGCATATTTAACGACTTTAGAGCATAATTCCAATACTTCCTCTTAAGCAGTTGTAAAATTTTAACCCCTCAACTGCATATATTTTTAGAAATGGAGAATAAAAAGTGATCGAATTTATTGCTCAATATCCGTGGTTAGAGGCTATTTCTTGGCTTGTTATTCTTACTATAGCTGCCCTTTTAGTGAACTTTCTAGGACGAAAATTACTTATTCACGGAGCAAAAAAACTCTCTTCTTTTCTCCCCAAAAATACAACGATCGATATTAATAATGCTATTCAATACATAGCGGATATCATTTCAGCTTTTATTCTTTCAATTGGTGTTAATTTTATCTCAACATTGCCCGATGCATTTAGCACTGTCATCGGTAATGTTGCCAACGCCTTCATTATCTTCTTTGTCGTCCTGACAATTTCTTCCTGTCTCAATGTCATTAACATCCTTTACGAACAACGACCAACAGCACGACTAAAACCAATAAAAGGTTATATTCAAATTGCTAAAATTGCACTTTTTGCTGTTGCAACAATTTTAATGGTCGCTACATTGATTGACCGCTCCCCTCTTATTCTCTTCTCCGGTCTTGGTGCAATGGCCGCGGTTCTCATGTTAATTTTTCAAGATACGCTTCTTTCTCTCGTTGCCGGTATTCAAATTTCATCCACTGATATGGTTCGTGTTGGGGATTGGATTGAAATCCCCAATCTCGGTGCCGATGGTGATGTTATTGAAATTGCCTTGCATACTGTTAAAGTTCAAAATTTCGACAACACCATCACCTCAGTTCCTATCCGTAAACTTGTGACCGACCCTTTTAAAAATTGGCGTGGAATGCAAGAATCGGGTGGAAGACGCATCAAACGCTCTCTTTTTATTGATCAATCAAGTATCCATTTTCTCACAAAAGAAGAACAAAAATATCTTTCCCGATTTAATTTATTAGAAAATTATTTCACGCAAAAAGTAGCAGAAATTGATCAATGGAATGCTCAATTAGATAAAAATCATGATATCTTAGCCAATACGCGCCGTTTAACCAACATTGGAACTTTTCGTGCTTATGTTTTTGCTTATCTACAACAGCATCTAAACATCAACCCTAATATGACCTATATGGCACGACAATTACCTCCTACAGAAAATGGTTTACCCTTAGAAATCTATTGCTTTACGAACACCACCGTTTGGATCGACTATGAACAAATTCAAGGCGATATCTTTGATCACCTCTATTCCATTCTACCCTGTTTCGGTCTAAAAGTTTTTCAAAATCCAAGCGGTTATGATTTTAATCAAGTATTAAAAGCAAAAGTGAAATAAAAACAATAAACTTCAATTTATTAATTTGAGGCAACCACATTCACAACAACAAAGAAAGAATAAAGTATCATGAATGGTTCATTGGTACTCCTTCATCTTGCCGGCGCTATTTCTTTACTTCTCTGGGCCACACGCATGGTGCGCACAGGAGTTGAACGCGCCTATGGTGACAGACTTAAATATAAAATGTGCCACGTCGTTTCAAAACCATTGTTTGCCGTAAGTTTTGGGCTTTTTACAGCAATGATTTTACAAAGCTCTACAGCAATAACACTCCTCGTTGGCTCTTTCGTTGAATCTGGTTTTGTCTCTGGAGTAGCAGGACTTATGGCTGTACGTGGAGGAGAATTAGGATCAGCAATCGTTGTAAAAATTCTCACCTATGACCTCACTCTTGTTGTACCCTTGTGTCTTTTAATTGGCACTTGTATCTTCATGACAACAGAAAAACGTGAATGGCGTCAAATAGGACGTATTGTCATCGGTATTGGTCTTTTGATTTTATCTTTAGAGATGATAAGTACCGCGACAGAACCTTTACGTGAAAGCGAAATTTTGCCTAGCATCATTCGTTATCTTTCAACCGATCCTATTTCCACTTTTTTGTTGGCTGCTGGCTTAACCTACCTCTTACATTCGTCCATTGCAGGAATCATTTTGCTGGTCAATTTTGCCAACTACGATCTTATCCATACGCAACTCTGTGTTGTCATGGTTCTTGGTGTCAACTTTGGCTCTTCTCTTATAGCACCACTTTTAACGCGCAACGCCTCTCCTAATACCCGCCTCGTTCCCTTAGGAAATTTACTCATGCGTGGGGCAGGGTCAATCCTTATACTTATCTTATTTCTCTCCTTTCACCCTCCCATCACATGGCTTGGCAATAACGCCCCTACTCAAGTGATCAACGCCCATATCATTTTTAATGTTTTCATTCTCCTTGCTGGAATACCGCTTTCAAAATGGGTTTTAAAATTAACCACTCAGATCGTGAATATAAGTGCAAAAAAAATGCAAGCCGACAAAAGGCTCAATTTATCTGATCAAACAGCTCTTGATGACAGTGTTCTTGATCGCCCAACTCTCGCCCTCTCGAATGTCATGCGTGAAGTCATTCATATTTGTGATCTTGTAGACATCATGCTAGAAAAAATTATGGGACTTTATGAAAAGCCTGATCCCAATATTATTCGTGAACTCAACCAACTCAACACCATATTGGACAAAAAACATATCGCCATCAAACTTTATCTTGCCCGATTAGCGGGACAAAAATTATCTGACGAAGAAGCTCTTCAAACGCAAGAACTTCTAGGCGCCTGTATAAAATTAGACCAAGCAGGCGATATCATTATTCATAATATGTTGATGCTGGTTAAAAAGAAACAACAAAAAGGTTTACAGTTCAGCAGCGAGGGCTGGAGTGACCTCCTTCGTTTCCACGCCATTGTACTAGCCAACGCGCATATAGCATTTAACGTTCTCGTCTCACGTGATACACACACTGCACACCTATTGGTACAAAAAAAAGATCAACTACGAAACTTAGAAAAAGAGATGAGTTTAAAACATTTTAAACGTCTGCGTGAAGGGGATCTCAAAAATGTAGAATCATCCAGTCTTCATCTCGACACTGTGCGCGACCTCAAACAAATCAACTCTCTTTTGACCTCAATGATCTACCCCATTTTAGAAGAACAGGGACTTCTTCAAAGTTCTCGTCTACGCAACCCTGCTGAAGAACAAGCAGAAAAAACTTAACTTTTCAAATAACTTGAATAAAACACACATCACATCGATTATTCAATTTTGAATATGGTCAAGATATTGATTTAATCAAAATATCTTATTATTCGACAATTTAAATGAGCTTTCTTCATCGTAAGTTTCTTTCATTTAAAATCTATTCATGATGAATTGCTCAAAGTCATTTGCTTGCACATTACAAACAAAGCAGCATGTAGAATAGAACTCTTGAAGAAAGACGTAAAAATGCCTAACCATCTCAAAGCCAAAACTGTTAAACACATAAAGAATAGGTCAAGAGTATGATAGTTCTAACTTAAACCGCCTTGTAAAAAGGAAACCGCTTCACAGTAGCAACGAAACAGAAATACTCTATAAGGAATACAAAACCCCACAAAAATGCAACGTTTATATGAAGATTGGTAGAGGTTCAACCTATACAGCCATGCTATAACGTGTCAACGAAACAGTTTTCATTTCAAAAATCATTGATATCAATTGGCAAGCTCCAAATTTTTAAATATCCATTTTACTTATTACTTTAATCACAATTGTTTTTTAAATGTAAGAGAGAGCTTAAAAAGCTTATAAATACACTTTATGAGTTCTTAAAACATTTTCACTAATATTTTCTTCTTTTATTCATATTTCTCAATTAATTAATTTGTTTATAAATTAAAATGTATTATATAATTTATACTTATTAATTATTATATATAATATAAATGTGATTATTATTTTAATATAAAGGAAATTAACAAGTAAAATCTCTAACAGAAATATCCTTTCCACTGGGTAAAAAAGGAATAAACCTTGATTTTTACAAAGTTTACTCTAGTTACAATTTAAATTCAGGCAAAGGAGGGTATCATGGAAAATGCAAACATAGGTTGGATTGCAGCTATTATTATCGGCGGGATTGCCGGTTGGGCTGCACAGTATATTATGAAAAGCCAAACAGGAATATTGTTAAATATTATCTTAGGGATTATTGGCGCTGCGCTAGCAAGCTTTCTTTTTAGTCTTTTAGGTGTAAGTTTTGCTGGTTGGCTTGGCTATCTTATTTCAGGTTTTATAGGAGCCTGTATTCTTATATGGATAGGACAAAAAATTCGATCATAGAGTATTTATTTTTTACACCTTTTGGGATTCAATACAAAACTAGGAAACAACGAGCAGAGTTTAAAATATTCCCCTGTAACTTGTTGTTACCAATTTTGATATGATGGTGAGATGCTTAAGCTGCAATTTTGGGCATACACCATCACCGTATTATAAAACGAAATGCAGTAAAGAACTTTATAACGCACCATTTCATACCTATATAAACTTACGCATATCAGGAGAGATATGTTGCGTTACTTTAACGAAATACGAACTGATTTTTGTACCACGTGCGCAAATCCAGCTTATCTCACTGTAATAACAACCCATAAGGTTACAAAAATCACTAACGATGATTAAAGATTCTACCGTATAATGCTTAATAGCTTACACTCTATCAACAATACCCTTTTTACCAAGAAAACTCGAAGAGCTTTTTTGCATCTTAAGAAATAAAGAGAGACGGCAAGAACAAAATGATAAATAATTTTTTCCTAATATGTGAAATAAAATAGTATATAAAATAAATATAAAACTTAAATTATGATGTGTTTTTTTAATTTATTTTTAATAATAAAAATATATAAATAAATATGAATAATATTAATGCAAACTTTATTATAAAATTACTACATACTCTGTAATATAAATTAATACTTCATAATTTTAATAATATAATATATTTAAACGTTTTAAAAAGTATATTCATTAATATAAATTTCTTGATTATAAAGAATACGATCTCCTTTACATCTCAATTCAAAAGTTTTGAATATCTCTTCACTTTCTAAAGTATAAAATAAAGTTTTGTTCCTCTTAAAACTTCCTCTTTATATCATCTTGCATAGATGAATTTTTAGCTCTTCTTTATATGCGTTACAAACGAATTTTAAAGCACGAAACATTTTTCCCATTGCTCTCATGCGATAAAGAAATTTCCGTAACGCATTGTGAAAGTGCCTTGGACAAAAAATAATACTTTATTTTGCTTTTTTAAATGAAAATAATCCTATAATATATACTTCCTGCATATCTTCTTTTAAAGACCTTTGCTTTCGATTTTCCCTTTGATATCTTCCTGTTAAAATCTTGCTGCTTTTATACTCCTTGTATTACAATAGAGCTATCTATTTAACCCAACATAACATATGGAATAAGACTTTAGCTGTGGAGTAAAACGATGTCTGATCTTGAAGATTCCATCTTACCACCTCTAAAGTGGTTTTCTGATCAAAATCCTCCAATACCAGAAAATGTTCACGATTGGCTCATGGAATCGGGCTCAATGACGCTTCGATTAAAGAAATATTGTACCTGCCTCCAAGTTCAACCACAACGCGAATGTTTTATTACGCGAGATAAATTAACAGAAGAAGCAGAGCATCTCCCCGAAAATGCGCGTTATTGGCTACGCGAAGTCATATTAATGGGAGATAATAAACCTTGGCTCCTTGGACGCACTGTAATTCCACAAGAAACCCTCCTACACAATCAAGCCTTAATGCATTTGGGAACTGTACCTCTAGGACATTATTTATTTAACAATGACAAATTAACCCGCGATTACATTCATATTGGTCAACAAGATGCGCTATGGGCACGCCGTTCCCGTTTGCGGTTAACGGGTAAGCCATTGTTGCTAACTGAACTATTTTTAACAGATTCACCACTGTATCCCCACAAATAGAGGTTACTCATTTTATTCTGCATAACTTATAGATTTCATATAGCTTATAAGGGATTTAATCAAAGAAAAGAATTTCAAAATCATCTCAAGAACACATTACAAACAAAGACTTCTTTTCAAAAGATCTTTTTATTTCATAAACTCAGCTTAAAAATGTCTCCCCTAGAAAAAACGTTTTAAAGTTCTGATTTTCTTATCATTAAAACCAGCACTTGAATTAAAAAGATACACACCATATTGATAAAACCATCTATATTTAAATTTCTTGCTGAATAATCACCACTCTAAAATACGGGAAACTCTTTATCAAAAAAATACTTTGAAACAGCAAAAAAGACAATAATACACTCCCCAAAATTGGAAATCTGTATCAATTAGCTTAATCATCCTATTTTAAAATTTTTAACAGTGCTGACAATAGATCTTTTTAAAAAAGTAAAAACTCTATAATACTTTTGTTTTTTAATGGTCTAACAGCTTTGAAAAACAGAAAATATAATACATAAAAGATGTTTCATTGCTCTATGAGAGCCCAAAAAGTTTCGTTGATATCAAAAAGTTATTTTTTTTTATAATAGTATGTGTGTACAAATAAATGAAATTTATCAACATCCTACTGACTTACAAAGGCGACGCACAATAAAAAATATTTTCCAATCCCCTTGAATTAACAAGATCTATTGCAATTTCTTACGAAGACTATTGCACACTTTAGAAAAATTCATTTGCCCCGCATACCGTTCCTTAAGCCATGCCATCACCTTACCGATATCGCGTAATTTTTCTGCCTTTGTTTGTGCCAAAGCTTCACAAAGAACCTGTTCTACTTCCATCTCCTTAAGTTGATAGGGAAGAAATTCACGAATAACTTCTATTTCTGCTTGTCCTCTCTCTGCCAATTCCAAGCAACCAGACTCTTTATAGACTCGTATCAATTCTTCACGCTGTTGAAGCATTTTAGTGAAAACAGACTGTATCTGCTGATCATCCACTTCTAGCTTCCCTTCATCATAATAAAGAATATCACGATCCCTAACTGCAGCATTCATTAAACGAAGTGTAGCAAGACGCGCACTATCTTGCGCTTTCAAAGCAGCCCTAAGAGCCCCATCAATCTGGTTACGCAACATAAATTTATCCAATTTTGTTCAAGAAGAAGATGCCTTTTAACCAATCTTTATCCATCTTGCAATGGAGGATAAAAAAATAATTAAGGACTCGATCTTCGAAAAGCTAAAACAAGACTTTACCTCTTCATGGAATGTACTTATACTGCCTACTTCAAGCAAAACGTTACCAGAATAATATACACAGCATCTGCTAAAGGTATGATTTTTGTGTAAAGTTGATCATTATACCTTTCAGAGAATAAATTGTGGATACATAATATGATACAAGCGACTTCACCCAGCCACCCTTGGAGTATCAAAAAAACTACAGCCCTCTTAGTCTTAGCAGATGGAACCGTTATTGAAGGCAAAGGAGCAGGTGCTACAGGTATCGCTGAAGCTGAAGTGTGTTTTAACACCGCCATCACAGGCTATGAAGAAATCCTCACAGACCCGTCATACACACAACAAATCGTTAATTTTACTTTTCCTCATATAGGAAATGTAGGGGCAAATAGCGAAGATATTGAAGATCTCTCTCCTCTCAATTGTCATGGTGCTGTTGGCGCTATTTTCAAGGCAGATATTACAAATCCTTCAAATTATCGTGCCAATGAAAATCTTCATCAATGGCTTAAAACGCGTAAAATTATTGCACTTTGTGGTATTGATACACGTGCACTCACAATTCTTATTCGTGAAAAAGGTGCACAAAATGCTGTCATTGCACATGATGCTAATGGAAATTTTGATATTCCTTCTTTAAAGAAACGTGCGCAAAAATGGCACGGTCTCGTCAATCTTGACCTTACGAAAGATGTGACATCTCAATCATCAATGCAATGGGATGAAAAACCATGGAGTTGGAATAAAGGATACGGTACAAACAATGTGCACAATCTTCATATCATTGCAATTGACTACGGTATTAAACGTAATATTCTTCGCCTTATGGCAACACAAAAAGCCCGCATTACTGTTGTGCCTGCCCACACAACTGCAAAAGAAATTCTGGCAATGAACCCTGATGGCGTTTTTCTTTCTAATGGACCAGGAGACCCCGCAGCTACGGCTCAATATGCCATTCCAACAATCAAAACATTAATTGATCATAATTTACCAATTTTTGGAATATGTCTTGGTCATCAACTTCTCGCTCTTACGGTTGGTGCAAAGACCGTGAAAATGCACCAAGGACATCATGGTGCCAACCACCCAGTTAAAGACCTTAACACTGGAAAAATTGAGATTGTATCGATGAATCACGGTTTTGCCGTAGATTCTGCCTCTTTACCACAACATGTTCAAGAAACACATATTTCTCTCTTTGATGGCTCAAACTGTGGTATTCGAATCATTGGAAAACCTGTTTTTTCTGTTCAATATCACCCTGAAGCTTCTCCGGGACCACAAGATAGCCACTACCTCTTTCAGCATTTTAGTGATCTCATTATGAATTATAAAAAAATATCTTAAAATAAAAAGCCTCACCTTTTAGCTTCTCTCCTTTAAATTATATCATCTTCCTACGCACAATTATATTATTCTTATACCTACAACTTATTGAATAAATATTCTTATTTATCATTCTGAAACTAAAAAGAGCGCTCTGAATAGCTTAAATTTTTCTCATTCCTCTTCTCTTAAGGTCGTATCCATCAAAATCATTGGCTTCTCCCCCCAAGCAAGATAAGTGGGTCGATAAAAATCATCTTTAAAAAGAGTAAAGTGCCTAACCTTCAAATAAGTATTTGATTCACAGTACAATTTTAAGCATTCTATTGTGCATGAGAAACATAATTCCTCCTAAAGAATAAAAAAATTAAAGTGTGAGACAATGCAACAAATCTCTACTTTTTAAAAGATATTGCCGTAGATGGTTTTGAAAACTGTAAAGTCGAATAAAAAAGTAATCGCAAAACAGAAAACATTTTTTCAATTTTACAACTTTATATTCTTCCAAAATGAGGTTTTCTTTCGATTTCAGAAGTTATGCCAACAAATATAAGCAATATTTTACTTCCAATTTGCCATATAAAATTTGGAATTGTTCATACAATACTGATACATCTAACTCAGATACGTTTTAATCTTTGTTTTCAATATGCTGCTACATTAACACTGGATATTAATTTGCAAGCAATAGAAAAAATACGGACTCCCCTATACAAACAATATCACAAAATAAAAAAATTATTTTCACTAAATGAGAAGGATATATCGATATTTTATATAACACTTTGTTAAACAAATATCACAAAAAACTTTCTGCCTATAAAATGATACATTTTGTTTATCTTGTGCATTCTCTAGCAAAATAGTACGTACCGGCCTCTCTAAACAAATTAACGTACCCGCAAGACAAAAATAACTGTCGCAACAACAAGAAGAAAAAAGCCTCCAACAAAAGGAGCACCAGAAAAATAAAACAATGCATTTTTATCTGTAAAACATTCAAAAAGAAACACATAAAAAACAGAACCAAATGTTAAACTCAACGAAATAACAGATGTCATCGCTCCTTGCAGTTCTCCTTGTACATTTGTCGGTACCTGCGCTGAAGCAATAGCACGTATAGGTGCATGAACAAGATACTCAAGCATAGTACACACACAAACCATATATACCATCCACCCCTGCGTCGCGAATGTATAGCCCAGCATAGCAACAGAGGCAAACAAAAGCCCCACTATAACAATATGCCAATCACTCCATCGTTTAGAAAAATAAGGCAAAATGAGAGCGACTACAATAAATTGGCCTATCCCAAAAACACTATAGGAGAGTCCAATAGAAAAAGAACTCCAATCATAGCGTTCTTTTGCAATGAAAGCCCAAATGCTTAACCATACAGATTCCGCAAACCAATAAAGAAAAAAGACCAATAACACCCAAAGAACCATCGGGTATTGTTTCAGATGCCAAAAAGCACCTAAGGGATTTGCCCGCTTAATATCAAAAAAGCGCCTATTCCATAAAGAAAGGGTTTCTGGAAGCATAACCCAAGAAAAAATAAAATTAATGAGAGAAAAACCAGCAGCAAAATAAAACGGAATACGCGGACCAAACTGACCTAAAAAACCACCAATAAACGATCCTAAAATAAACCCCAATGCGGATGCAATGCCTAACAAACCAAAATTGCGTGTACGGGTTTTATCATCGGATATATCCGCAAGATAAGCTGTACAAGTTGCAAAACTAGCGCCACTTATCCCTGACAAAAGACGCCCGATAAATAACATAGAATAGCTCCATGCTATAGCACATATGAGATTATCAAGAGCAAAGCAGATAATAGAGAGAAGCAAAATAGGACGACGACCATAACGATCAGAGAGATTGCCAATAACAGGAGCAAACAAAAACTGCATCACTGAATAAGCTGCAAGTAATTTTCCTCTTTCTACAAAAGATGTACTGACCTCTTTTCCAGTTAATTGAGAAAAATATTCAGGCAAAACAGGACAAATGATCGCAATACAAAGAATATCTAACAATAAAGTGATGAACACTAAAATGAGCCCACGCTGAACAAATTTCGGATTGAGCATTTGGTCTTGCATAACATACACACTATTTTACGCATACAATGACTCCCCCGCTCTCTTTTAACTCCCGTTTCCTTTTAAAAGTATTCTATACCCTATACTTTTCACATACAAAATAATAACAAAGTAAAAATTTAAATAAGAGTCAAGATAAAACTATAAAATTACGTTTTAATTGTTATATCTTTAATTGCTATCTCATTGTCAAAGAATAAAAATTTTTTTGCATTATACGAAAAAAATATTTGTGCGACAAACTCATGAACAAAATTTCATGAAACACAGAGTATTTCCAATAGTTTTAGAGACATTATGATGAATTTTATCAGACATCATTTCCCCCTCTCATCCCACCGTTTTCAGGAATCTCAATTCCATTGGATACATTAGATATCCTATAGTAATTGAAACCTTTTAAAAGATAAGCTCTTAAAAAATTTTCTTACCCTCAGAATATGCTATAAAGTTAAAGCAGCAACACCCGAATAGCTTAACAACATAAAAAGCTCATCATATTTTTAAAAATATTTATTTGACAATAATTTTGATTAAAAAATAAGTATATTATAGAGAAAAGTTCTTTAATTCTATAATCTTAGAAAAGATTCATATCGTTTGCAATTTGTGGAACCTTATTTTATCTTTATATTCATTGATACTCTTAATGATTGTATGCTACCATTAAATCTAACGATGATCATGATAAGCATTAAAAAAATAGCACTTTTAGAAATAGTTCGTCATGAATTTTTAATTCAAAAATGGTGTATAAAATGCGAAAAATATCTCTATTAATTTTCATATTAATGTTGGTAACAGGATGTGATGTTCAGGATTCTGATTCACAAGAGAGTATTTTAGAAAATAAAATAAAAACACAACAAACAACCAACGTAAACCTAGATCCCTATACTCTAAATAAATTAAATGCTCTTCTCAAAAAACGTTCAGAAACAAATTATCAGGAAAAAGGGGCACTAATTGACTTTCTTTCTGAAGCTTTTTTAGGGACACCTTACCAAGCAAATATGTTACATGGCTCAGAAAATACACCAGAAAAACTGATTATTGACTTTAGAGGCTTAGATTGCTTCACTTATCTGGATTATGTTGAAGCATTGCGCAAATCAACATCCCAAACAGAATTCATAAATAACGTCATAAAAACACGTTATATTAACGGTAATGTTCATTTTTTAAATCGGAAACATTTTTTTACAGATTGGGCTTATAGAGAATATAAACTCGCCACTGATATTACCGCTGAAATAAGTCCCCATGCGGTAAAAATAGAAAAATATCTCAACAAAAAAGCTGATGGTGGAAACTATCTACCTGGGTTGCCAGTTGTGAAACGCATAATAACGTATATTCCAAGTAACTTTATTAATGAGGAGGTTATAGGTCGTTTACAGTCTGGTGATTTCATTGGTATTTATACGAAACTTGCTGGATTGGATGTAACACATGTGGGCTTCTTTATCATGACAGATAAAGGGCCAATGTTAAGAAATGCTTCTTCACGAAAAGAAAACGAAAAAGTCGTTGATTCTCCTTTTATGAATTATGTTGAAAAAACACCAGGAATCATTGTTTTAAGAGCTCTTGAATAACATCATAGTGATATGAAATATCTTCTCTATCCTTAAAATATTACTGTCGTCATTCAGGTAAACATCTGACTTCGTTCAAAGCTATACGGATACAATATATTTGTTTACAGTTTTAAGAGAAAAAAGTCGTTTTGATCTAACTTTGTTTATAGGTATGACAAAATCATTTTTGGAGAAATCACGGATTTATAATCACTTTATACTGGTTGAACGATAAAGACAGAAAAAAGTCTACTATAGTATCACGCTTTCCTTTCATATTCTCAACCAAGAGTTATCTTTAGATTACTGCTAATCTGATCTTTACGAATATAACGCAAAAGACACAAACGAACGTTTGTAAAATAAGTAAAAGTAAAGCCAGATATGTTTGGTGTTGTTTCATAAAGTATTTTATAAAAATTCGATCTACCTCTCTAATTTAGAGCATATAAATTTTTGACTTTATAGCATTGTTTTCCTAATAAAGTCTTTGTTTTTTGTTATTGTCTATCAAATTAAAATAGCTCTAATGTAGAAGCATATTTATGATTAGGATGCACCAGTACTGTACGAGTCCTTGTAAAATTTTGATGCCAGATTGGAATGAAAATATGAAAGCATCAATTAAAACCAGTTTCTATCTTTAGCATCATTCTTTAGTTCAGCTTTGCGATTTTCTACAGCAACGACAATAATATCCTTCAAAGAGTAGGGACATGAGCATTATTTTTTTTCATTCTTTAATGAGTCCCCATCCTTCATGCAATAAAGAACACTCTAAACAGAATCCATTGTATCGATAAAACAATACATTTATTAGCAACAATAATGATGATTAATCTATGATCACAAACTTTAAAACCCTATTCATAACTTTTATATAAAATTTATAATTAAATCTCATTAAACTTATTACGAAGGCTTCACTCCTCTTCGCCCTAAGCAACGAAACATCTAATCCCAACAGTCTGTAAACAATCCGTTTTCTTAAATGGATTTAAGCTGCTAATCATTTCATGAGATTCACTTACAAAAGAATACAGCGGTAAGTCCTATTTTGAATATTTACTCCATACTCTAAAAACACTTAATAGATCAAATTTTATATGCCTTATCTCACCACACCTTAAATGACAGTGTTTTAACGAAATAGAATAAATCTTGCCTTAAATACTCTGTTTAACCTTGTATACTTGATTGATGCAAAAATAAAATCAACAAAGAGCATCATCGTATTTTCGAGAGGTATGAATCGCTCCATCATAAAAAACAGCCCTTATAACATAACAGACAATTTGAAAAAATCTTTTTATATAAAAGGGATCACCGTTGTACCAGGAGGCAATTTTGCCTCATCTTCAGGCTCGACATGAATAGAAATACGCACATTATCAAATTCTTTTTGAAGAACAGCTTCGATTTTATCACAAATTTTATGTGCTTCTCCTACCTGCATTATAGCAGGCACAACCAAATGAAACTCTATAAAAGTAACCCTCCCAGCAACACGCGTCCGCAAATCATGGACCTCAAGCGCACCCGATGCATTTGCAGAAATCAGCTCCCGAATCCGCATGCTTTCATTCAATTCAACGCCAACATCCATTAATCCCTGAACAGCATTTCTAATCACCTTCCAGCCCTGTAAGAGAATATTAACGGCAACGATTATCGCTAAAATTGGATCTAAAGCTCCCCATCCTCCGACAAAACCGGCAATCAAACCAATTAAAATTGCAAGCGACGTAAAAACATCTGTTATAAAATGCACTCCATCAGCTTTAAGAGCCGGTGAGCGATGGAGTTTTCCCTGCCAAATAAGAACCATTCCCCACATACAGTTTATGACAGTTGCAATAAGATGAATAACAAGCCATATTCCAGGTTTCTGCAACAATTTAACGGTAGAAAGAGCTATCCATGCTTCTCTTAAAATAACAATTGCCGCAATAATAATGAGTACCCCTTCAAGAATTGCGGAAAAATATTCCGCTTTATGATGCCCAAAGGGATGATCATGATCTGCTGGCTTCATACTCACTTTAACAGCCCACCATGCTGCCAATGACGCAAGGATATTAACGATTGATTCCAATGCATCAGAATAAAGTGCAACCGAACCTGTGATGTGATATGCCCAATATTTCAAAGCAAAAACAATACACGCAATAAAAATAGAGTATAAAGTTAAGCTTTGTATATTGATTTTTACATCCATGAACCTCATCCTTTTCTTCACGAAATAGGGAACTAATATTTTCAACCATATCATTATACTTTTGGCATAACGACGATCTTTCCTCAATATTACAGAAGCTTCATCATACAATAAACGCCTCAGCTCACCATTATTATCGTAAAAACTGCTCAGTTACACGAACAGCACCAATAAATAAAGAAGAGAAAAATAATAGAAAGAAGAGCTTTCCCAAGAGCAATCAAACACATAACCTTCATTATTAATCGTTTTCTGAATAACTTAAAGCCATCTCACTTCTCATAAACGAAAAACTTGTTTTTGCTCAAATCTATCATAATCATGCATTTTTTTAATCTTATGATGTGCATTATAACCCATCTATAAGCCATCTTTGCACCTTAGAAAAAATATCTTAGCACTCTACTGTAACCTTACAGGTCAACTGGATTTTAAAATATGATTTACTAAAAAATTTAGATATAAAAAGAAGAACAATGATTACCCTCAAAAAAAGAATCTGGGCATTGGGGACCCAGATTCTTTTCCCTTAGAAATTAAGGGCATACAGAACTTGGGAAATAGCGGGGACCCAAGACACTGCACCCGATACGAGAAAAATATATGATTCCGTATCAGTATTTTTACATTATACCTATGGTTGCATATTGTCAACATAAATTCTACCATAAGTTTTAAAAAGTATTTTTTTATCTCTTCTTTTAAAATAAAAAAAATTCTAACATCTGGAAATCATAAGAAAAAAGCACTAAAAATCTCGCATGCATTTGAATATCACAACAATCAATGAAACAGATGATCCACGCCTAAAAGCCTATCATAATATCCGTGAAAAAGATCTTGTTGGACGGCAACATCAATTTATTGCTGAAGGCAAAGTAACATTGTCCGCATTACTGCACTCAAAAGAGTTTTCTGCCATCTCACTGCTTATCGTAGCAAACCGTCTCTCTGGACTTCTACCGCTTTTAGAAAAAACACAGCCCCTATGTCCCATTTATTGCGTTCCACAAAAAATTATGGATAATATCACCGGCTTCCATGTTCATCGTGGTATTCTGGGTATTGGTAAACGCAAAATACTGCCATCTTTACAAAGTTTTTTACAACATCTTCCAGAAAAAGCTTTGATTCTTGTTTTATGTGGTATCTCGAATCACGATAATATGGGATCAATTTTTCGTAATGCAGCAGCCTTTGCCAGTAATGGCATTATTGTCGACAAAACCTCATGCGATCCACTTTATCGCAAATCAATAAGAGTTTCTGCCGGTGCTGCTTTAAAAGTACCCTATACGCAAAACGCTGATATAGATGACATTATAGCTGCTCTAAACGATGAAAACTTTCATCTTTATGCACTCTCCCCTTCTGCCTCACACACTCTCAAACAAGCCAACAAAACCAAAAGAATGGCACTTATTTTTGGAACAGAAGGCGATGGCTTACCACCCCATATACTACAACAATCAAACACCTTACGTATTCCCATGACTGACGGTTTTGACAGCCTTAATGTTGCCACAGCCTCAGGTATTGCACTTGCTCATTTTACCAACTTTGACCACTAAAGATGATAACACTTCAAGTTATAGAACATACCTAATGTTGTGTGTTATCTACCAGTCTCCAATAATATTGCCGTTCCCTAGCCTTTGAAAGCATTGATAAAAAACATTTTTACATTTTTTTCATCACTTTCCACACCCTAACCCCACTTATGACGTGCAGAAGATATAATGTTGATGGATTCAATCATAAAACAAACTTTCAATGAGAAAATCTTCCGGAAGTCTCTCATTCAAGTTTAAGGTTAAAAGATATCATTAAATCAATTTACTATGCTTTATAAAGCTGTTGTTTTTAGTTCTGAGGAAACAGAATCTTTTGTTTCGAGATTGCATAAAACGCGCTTCAACATCATTTCAGTATCGGCTGCACGTTCTGAATGTGTTACAAATCCTCCCCCAAGAATACGCGCCTCATGACCATTTCCATCATAAAGAACGCAAGCTTGCCCTGGTGCCACACCATTTTCACATTCCAATAAATCAACGGAAAAAATACCTTCTTTATAATGTAAGCGCGCAAGATGAGGAGGACGCGTTGAACGCACCTTTACAGCCACCTCAATACCTTGAGAAGGGAAATTATCTAACGACTCATCACCAAGCCAATTCACATCACGTAAAAAAAGCTTATGCGTTTCTAACATTTCACGCGGTCCAACAATAACACGTGCATTTTCCACATCGAGATAAACCACATAAAGCGCTTCACCCGTTGACACCCCAATACCACGACGTTGACCAACCGTATAATTAACAATTCCCGAATGTTTACCTAAAATCTTTCCATCAATATGGACAATAACGCCAGGATTAGCTGCTTCTGGACGCAGTTTTGCGATAACATCTGAATATTTTCCTTGTGGAACAAAACAAATATCCTGACTATCATGCTTATTGGCAACCACAAAGCCCATTTCTGCTGCCATTTCACGAACGCGGGCTTTTGGAAGGTTACCAAGTGGAAAACGCAAATAATCAATCTGTTCTTGTGTCGTTGCAAAGAGAAAATAACTCTGATCACGATCATTATCGAGAGGACGAAAGAGTGCTCGATGCGCTCCGTGGGAACGCGAACGAATATAATGTCCCGTAGCCAAAGCATCTGCCCCCAATTCGCGTGCCGTTGCTAATAAATCAGCAAACTTAACCGTTTGATTACATGCAATACATGGTACTGGGGTCTCTCCATGAGCATAACTTTCTGCAAAAGGATCAATAACAGCTTCGCGAAAGCGCTTTTCATAATCAAGAACATAATGCGGTATTCCTAGTGTTTCTGCAACGCGGCGTGCATCCTCAATATCTTGTCCTGCACAACACGCCCCCACCCGATGCGTTGCTTCCCCATGATCATAAAGCTGCAACGTAATGCCAATAACATTATACCCTTCCTTTTTCAAAAGACCTGCAACAACCGATGAATCAACCCCCCCCGACATTGCAACAACAATGCGAGAATCCTCAGGTTGCCCTGGTAAATCAAGACTGTTTAAAAACATGTATTCATTCTCTATTTAATGCTCTGTTTAATGGCTACCCATATGTTGACATTCTGATGCACGCTCTTTAGCACTTTTACACGATTGATTGTCTTTATATTATTTTTTTATCCTTTCCACAACCATAGGCATTACTTTCTTAAGAGCTGCTGCAAACAAAAAAAGAATGATGGAAATAAGGCATAATGGTAATCGTTTAGGAGAAATCCTTTTTTCTCTTTTGAAAAATCCAGTAAAATATTGCAAGAATCTCTTCTACACACTTCAACTTGAGCTTCTTTTTACAGACCCAATCACTTTATTAATTTTTTCTTTCAGCGCTTTTAGCTCTTTTTTAAATTTCATGCTCTATAAACGAATCAAGTCCTTGACTAAAGGTAGAGGATACGAATGACCAACTTGATAAAAACACAAATGAAATATGTTATTGGGCCAGATGGAAGTCCGCTTACAATTGCCGACCTACCGCCGCAAACAACACGGCGCTGGGTGATTCGTCGCAAAGCTGAAGTTGTTGCGGCTGTCAGAGGTGGATTGTTAAGTCTTGACGAAGCGTGCCACCGTTATACTTTGACTGTAGAAGAATTTCTTTCATGGCAAAGTTTAATCGATGAACACGGTTTAGCGGGATTACGAACGACCAAGATTCAACACTACAGGCATTAAGTTGCCATTGATTAATAAAACATAAAGCAATCTATAAAACAGCCAAACTTGATAAAAGTTTGGCTGTTTTATACTATACCCAAAAGATAAACCTGAAAGAATGGATTTTTCAATAATTGCTTTTATCATCCAGCCATTAAATTAGCCAACCATTGAATTAGATTGAATCAAAATATCCTTATCATCCGCAGCAATCTTCTTTTCTCGTGCTTCCAAAAGCTGTGCACGTTGCAGCTCTGTATTAGCTTCATGGAGAGCAATTTCAGCATTTGTTTTTTGAAGTTCTAAATCACGAATTGAATTGATCAGATTATCACGTCTTTGCCGCGCTGCACGCGCAAAAGCAGAATAAGCAAAATGGTGAACATCATTGTTTCCAGATTTACGTTCTTCATGAGTAATCTGTGCTTCCAACTCTAACACCATTCGTTCAAATTCTGCGATCATCATCTCAAGCTGTGTAATTTCACGGCGCTTTCCACGCACTTGAAACATCCTTAATCGCACCATATTTTCTCGTGGCTTCATACTCACTACTCCTTGATTGCGCCAACTCAAAACTCGCATTCACACCCAATAAATATCTTTTAGTTATATATCTATCCGACAAAAACAGTCTATTAACTTGAAATTATAATAATTTTTGCCTTTCATTAAAGCATCTGAAAATACAATCTGCTTTAATAGAGCAATAACTATTTCTTTAACTTTTCCCCCATTATAAACTGAAGAGGTTTAAAGCTCAGTAAATAAACACTGAAATTGTAAAAAAGTAATTTATAAAGCTCTTTTACAAATTTTTTTTAAGTTAAAGTTTATAGAAAAAGCCCTCCTTTTTTATTATGTTAAAAAATATAGGATTTTTCTAAAATAATTTTGTAGCCTCTTTCAAAAATAAAAATATTTTGTTAACCACTATCATGGATAGTGGGGAATTTAGTAGTGATTGTTACGCGTACTACTGAAATGTTCATAAACGCTTTGTTATAAGTGTTTGATTTAATGAATTGTTTTTATAACAGTGGTTTTGCTAACTGATATAAAATAGAAATGCTCCTTATGATTCGTGAAGGAGCAAAGTGAGGGATCTAAAATGCGCGTATTATTAATTGAAGATGATAGAGCAGTTACTCAAAGCATTGAGTTGATGTTAAAGTCGGCTAACTTTAATGTTTATATCACTGATCTGGGTGAAGAAGGTATCGATTTAGGAAAACTCTATGATTATGATATCATTTTGCTTGATCTGAATTTGCCTGACATGTCAGGGTATGATGTCTTGCGGACTCTAAGGTTGGCAAAAATAAAAACTCCTGTCCTAATCCTTTCTGGTATGAATGCCATTGAAGATAAGGTTCGTGGTTTTGGCTTTGGAGCAGACGACTATATGACGAAGCCTTTTCATAAGGATGAGCTCATTGCACGTATCCATGCAGTTGTTCGTCGTTCAAAAGGACATGCACAATCGGTTATTGTTACCGGAGATCTCACCGTTAACCTTGACACAAAAACTGTCGAAGTTGCAGGGCGCCCTGTTCATTTAACCGGTAAAGAATACCAAATGTTAGAGCTTCTCTCTTTACGCAAAGGCACCACCCTTACCAAGGAAATGTTTCTCAATCATCTCTATGGTGGAATGGATGAACCAGAACTAAAGATTATCGATGTTTTTATCTGTAAATTGCGGAAAAAATTGGAAGCAGTCTCTTCCAGTGTAAATTACATTGATACAGTTTGGGGACGTGGTTATGTATTACGTGATCCAGTTGAAGAGAACGTACGAAAAACCGCTTAAGCAGTGAATATGCACATTGTAAAATCTCGGAGTGTAGCGGGCCGAGATTTTTTCCCCGAGATCTTTTCTCTATTAAAAGTAGAGAACTCGCACACTAAAAATCTCATATAGAAAGCGCTTAAAGCTTAAGAAGTAACCACACCCAATTTACACATATAACCTTATCGCTCATAAGTTCAATCGAAGCCACTTTTCCCAACACAGCTTAAGCGCTTCTCTCTTATTCAAAGCTTTTTTACACTTTCTAAAACAATACAACCATCACTTTCATCAATATTTATTTTCATCTCTGTCATCTGAGCAAGTAACATTGTGTAATAAAATTGGATGACATGTGCATCAATAAGCTCTTCTTGAACTTCTCCACGAAATAACGCAAGAAAATGAGGGGGGATACGGAGAGTTCTACCGAAAACCTCAAATCGAAAAGAACGTTTATTTTCTTCTTGCAAAATCATAACAACAATTTCACCACCACGAGAAACTGTTGCGTTTGCAATCAATAATAAATTAAGCAAAAGTTTAACTTCATCTTTTTCTAACAATAAAGAAGAAGCTTGCCATTTTAAAGTTGCTTTTTCTTCTTTCATATATTGTTGAGCAACCTGCTCTGCAGTCCGTGTATCTATTTGTCCTCCACTTGCACCAGCAAAACCAAAAGCCAATCGCGCAAATTGTAGACGTGCAGCAGCACTCGCAACGGATAAACGCACCAATTGTAAAGCATCTTCTTCAGCTCCTCCTTCATCATAAAGCTCCATTGCATTTTGAATAGCCCCCACAGGTGAAATCAAATCATGGCAAATACGACTACAAAGCAAAGCAGCAAGATCCATAGGCTTCAAAGAAATATCTAACGTCATAATGATTGAAAACTCCTAGATTCAAAAAAACAAACTTTATTTTAAAGAAAAACTCTTAACATCTGATGCATAATAGGAAACATTAACAATCATGCTAAAAAATTCAGAAATAAATTCAAGAATTTAAATAACCTTATATCTTATTTTTTATTTGAATAGAATGAAAATTCTAATATTATCTTTTTGTTTATCACTAATAAAAGGAGAAAACTCCATGGCTCTCTCTCTGCTCAAATACTGGTACAAAAATATTATATCTTTAATCTTCCTTTTATTCATCACCATAAACACTACACAAGCTCGACTAAAACCAATAGAGCAAAACGAACCTCATTATTCACTCCAAGAAATTATTGATTCTGGTCATATTTTTTTTGGAAAAACAGCTAGTGGTCTGGCTGTTGCAATTCAAAATATTTTTTCAAAATACGGTTATCCCAATGCCTATATTTTAGGAGAAGAAGCTTCTGGTGCCTTTTTTGCTGGATTAACCTATGGCGAAGGAATGGTTTTTACCAAAAGCTATGGTCAACATAAAGTTTTTTGGCAAGGTCCCTCAGTAGGATGGGATTTTGGCGGCCAAGGCTCCCGTTTAATGATCTTAGTTTACAATCTTAATGGCATAAATAATTTATGGAGACGCTATGGTGGTATTTCAGGTTCGGCCTATTTAATTGCAGGTGTTGGTTTTCATGTCCTAAAATACCATAATACCTTGTTAATCCCAATACGTACAGGAGTCGGCGCACGCCTTGGTATCAATATAGGATATTTAAAATTAACACATAGACCGACATGGAATCCGTTTTAAACGTATTCTTATTTGAAAAGGGGTATTATGCTTATTCAATCATTTCTTTTTTTTATACTTGGAGTTGCTTTCACTTCCTGGTTACTGGTGCTTTTATCTCCTTTTATTTGGCGTAAAGCCGTTCATTTTGCGTATAAAGATGTTTGTGCGAAAATACCATTATCACTCGCGGAAATAGAAGCAAATCACGATTTTCTTCGTGCACAACATGCTGTAGAATTAGCAAACAACCAACAAAAGTACGAATTTTTGCAAAAAAAATATGTCCAACAAAAAATACAACTGAGCCAAGTAACAGAACAGTTTTATCGGCTATGCCTCCCCACAAAAGATACTCTCACCAAAGAAGCGATAGCAATCAAACAAAATATCGCCACACTACACACTTCCAAAGGAAAGACAAATGATGCGTGAAAAAGTCGCACACTATCAGCAACGCTTACAAAAAATCCAAACTCATGAGCTGGACACGACCGCTAACCACCAATTGCTAGAAGAACTCCGAGAAGAAACAAAAGAACTTGCAGCAACATTAGCAGCTCAAATAGCGCTACAAGAAGGGAATACATCACCCATCAACACATTGATTCAAAAATCCAAAAGCAAAAATGACCTAGCATCACGTATTCGCCAAAAAATAACTTTTCTCTCCAAAAGCCCCGTTAAATAAGTTATCTTTTAAAACACCTTAAATGAAGAGTAAAATCAACAAAGGTTCATTGTAACTTTCATAACCCAAATCCTTTTTATTAAACGTGACTTTTTTGCTAAGCTAAAGGACAAAGTTTCTTAGCCCATACCGTTCTGTTAAAAAATATCTTCTTGTCTAGAAGCTTCACTTTCTAATCATATCACCGCTCTAAAGGACAACATTTCATAGGTCCTAGAAAGGAAATAATACCAAAACATTGGCCACACACTCTAACAAAAAATACCTTCTAAGATGGATCACCAATAAAGCTTTGACCATAATTTTAAGGATAAAAACACGCTCTCAAGAGTGATAAAAATCTCTTATTTTTTTGATAATCATATCCTGATCCGTTTGTGTCAAGTAAGGATGCATTGGTAAACTTAAAACACACTCTCCTAAAGACTCTGAAACAGAAAGGGAATCTTTTACATAAGGGAAGTGTTTATAAGCTGGCTGTTGATGTAAAGGAGTTTTATAATAAATCATTGTAGGGATAGAATGTTTTTGTAAAAAATCTTTTAATTTATCCCGTTCTTTTACCTTAATCGTATATTGTGCATAAGCAGAACGAATATTTTCTCCTATTTCTGGAACTGTAACAATATCTCTTAAGCCATTGGAATAGCGTTGAGCAATTTCCACACGCTTTTCCATTTCATCTTCAAAAATCGCAAACTTTTCTAGTAAAATTGCAGCCTGAATGCTATCTAGGCGCGAATTCATACCAATACGTACATTGTCATATTGCGTTTCACCTTTACCATGAAACAAAATAGAGCGTAAAAGTTCTGCAAAATGATCATCATTGGTCATCATAGCGCCTCCATCGCCATAACATCCTAATGGTTTTGCAGGATAAAAACTTGTAGCAGCCACATCACCAAAAGCACCACACATAGTATTACCGCTTCTCCCCCCCATAGATTGAGCAGCATCTTCAATTATAAAAAGATTTTCCTTTGCAGCCACTTGAGCAATTTGCACATAGTCAGCAGAAAGCCCAAATAAATCAACGGCAATAATAGCTTTTGGCTTTAGACGTCCCTCTTTTTTTACCATTTCGATAGCGTGAGAAAGTTTTTCAACATCAATATTGAATGTATCAGGTAAAACATCAACAAAAACAGGTTTAGCCCCCACCAAAGCAACCACTTCAGCCGTTGCTGAAAATGTAAAACTAGGACAAAAAACAGCATCCCCTGGACCAATATTTTTAGCCATAAGAGGCATCTTCAAAGCATCTGTTCCATTAGCACATGCAATCACATGTTTAACGCCAAGATATTCTGCCAATTTCTCTTCAAATTCTGTTACTTTTGGCCCCAAAATATACTTACCACTAGCGACTACATGCGCAATTGCAAAATTAATTTTATCTTCAATACGCGCACGCTGCGCCCCAAGGTCGATGAATTGCATATTAACTCCATTGATTATCACAAGAATGCAAAAGCGCTACCTATCTCTTTTATCTATCATAATTGACATCAGCAGCTGTTAAAATCCGTAAAACCGCAATAGCATCATCACCATTTGTACGAGGTGATTGACGCGTTTCAATACAATGAAGGAAATGCCGTAATTCGCAAGTAAGCGGCAAATCTTCACAAACATCAATGTAATTCAGCTCATCCATGCTAAAAGCCCACTCTTGATTTTCTTTCGAAACGGCAAAATAGTGCATTGCCAATTTACGACTCCACGGTTCCATATCATCAAAAACGAGTATAGCCTTTGTTCCAACAACAATTAAACGCCTCTCACGATAAGAACTCAAGCGTGAAGTAAAAAGATGACTACGCACGCCATTTGGAAAAATCATATGAATATGAGAAAAATCAGAAATCTGATCAACGACAGCAGCCCCCTCACCGCGAATTTCGGAAGGTTCACATCCTGTCAACGCCAAAATCATTGAGAGATCATGAGGGGCAAGATCCCATAAAGCATCACTGTGTGTGTGAAATTTTCCAAAGCCTAATCTATGAGAATAAATATATCGCACATCTCCCACATCTCCGTTTTTCACCAATTCACACATTTTTTCAAAAGCTGGATGAAAACGCAAAATATGGCCCACCATAAAAACTCGCTCATAGGCCTCAGCCTCCTGAACTTGGCGTTTAGCATCAGAAACATTCAAGGCTATTGGTTTTTCCACCAAAACATCTTTACCATTTTTAACAGCACGGAGCACATTTTGCGTATGCAATTGTGGCGGCAACGCTAATACCAGCGCATCAATATCTCGATGCGTAAAAAGATCATCTGGTGTAACAACCTCTACACCATACAGTGTTGCAAAACTAGCAGCACGATCATTATCAATATCAGAAACTGCTGCTAAAGCCCCGAGAGAGTGGAGTGTCCGTATATGATTTTCACCCCAATGACCGCATCCTAAAACCGCTACACGTGGCACCATTTTCATGCCTTACCTTACTTTATCATATGAAAATTACACTTTTACATATCGAGGATAAAATAGAATGACAAGAGAAAAGCTTAAAAACGATGCTTGACATCTTACTATTCTACCCCTTATATCCGCAAAAGATGTAATTATTGACAATTATGATTGCTTATTTTGGCGGAGTAGCTCAGTAGGTTAGAGCAGAGGAATCATAATCCTTGTGTCGGGGGTTCAAATCCCTCCTCCGCTACCATTACTTGTTTGTTGTAGCTTGCCAGCAGTTTAGCTTGCCAGCGGGTTTTGTATGTAGCTTGCCAGCGGGTTTTGTATATTTTGCCACTAGGTTTTGTACCAATTTATTTTTTCTCAAAGAGTTTTTAAGGGGTTCTCAAAGGATCTTCAAAGACCTTTCAAAGGGTCTTTAAAGCTCTCTTTAACGCATTTTTCTGCTCCTATTTTTCCAAATCACTAAAGCATGTAAAGTCGGGTTGAAAGGCAAGGGGAACGATTCCTGTCGGACCATGGCGTTGTTTTGCTATAATAACCTCGGCTTTACCCTTGGCTTGCTCCATTGCCTCTTGCCACTTGCTATACTCAGCAGTGCCTTCTTTGGGTTCTTCATTTTTGAGATAGTATTCTTCACGATAAACAAACAGAACAATGTCGGCATCTTGCTCGATTGAACCAGATTCACGTAAATCGGATAATTGTGGACGTTTATCGGTTCGGTTTTCAACTTGTCGCGAAAGTTGTGACAGAGCAATGATGGGAATATTGAGTTCTTTTGCAAGTGCTTTTAATCCGGTGGTAATGGCTGTAATTTCTTGAACGCGATTTTCTAATGAACGCTTTGAACCGCTTGTCATGAGTTGGATATAATCGATAATCAAGACATCTAGACCATGTTGTCGTTTAAGACGCCTTGCACGGGCGGCCAATTGTGCAAGGGAGACACCCCCCGTTTGATCAATATAAAGAGGGATTGTTTGTAAGGAACGCATTGCGTAAATGATGTTGGTAAATTGCTCTTCTGAGATATTACCACGACGCATATCAGAAGAAGAAACCTTTATTTGCTCTGAGATAATACGAGTTGCAAGCTGTTCTGTTGACATCTCAAGTGAAAAGAAACCAACAATGCCCCCTTCATTTTCTTGGCTGTTATCACGCTTACAAGCATTGGCAATATTAAAAGCAATATTGGTCGCCAGAGAGGTTTTCCCCATAGCAGGGCGCCCCGCAAGGATAATTAAATCAGATGCTTGTAATCCTCCCATTTTTTCATCAAGAGTTTTGATATGGGTAGCTATCCCTGAGAGCTGTGAGGAACGCTTTTTTGCAGCGCTTGCCATGTTAAGTGCTTTTGCAATGGCTGTATCAAAGTTTTCAAACCCACCCCCATATTTGCCTTTTTCTGCCAATTCAAATAACTGATTTTCAATCGTTTCAATTTGTTGGGAAGGTGTAAGTTCGACAGGCGCATCAAAGGCTGTATTGGCAACTTCATTGCCAAGATTAATCAAAGAGCGTCGGATAAAAAGATCGTAAATGACGCGTCCATAATCTTCAGCGTTAATAATAGTGACTGCCTCTGTGGCTAAGCGAACAACATACTGGTATACAGTAATATCTCCAACTTTTTCTTCCATTTGGATATAGGGCTTGATTGTAATGGGGTTTGCAAGATGACCCTTTTGAATAATTTGTAAGACAATCTCAAAGATCTTTTGGTGTAGCCTTTCAAAAAAATGTTCTGCTTTGAGAAAGTCTGAAACGCGATCGAGTGCATTATTATTAATCAGGATTGCTCCAAGCAATGCCTGCTCCGCTTCAATATTATGGGGAAGTTGACGAAAAGAAGAAGCAAAATTATCTCTTGGATTTTCTGTTTTTAGCATGTTCAGTGTTCTCATTGCTTTCTTTTCCCTTGTTTGGTGCCTCGAGTATGATTTCTGTGATGTATCCGCTTTGTTTTTCATAACGATGTGTGACGGTTGCAGCTTTCCATGGTCCATTGATTTGCCCACGAAACCCTTGAAGGATGAGAGGTTGATCCGCCATGATTTCAGGGCGTCCCTCTAAGGTCAAAGAACCACTGCCCAAAGCACGACACAACCTGTCCGACTCGGAAGCAGCAGCAGCTCGTGCTTCCTCCTCACAAGTGTAACAAGTGCGAAGACGCCGCACGGGACCACTAAACCCTGTCTGATGCTTGACTTGGCATTGCTGCCCTTTTGAGCGATCAAAATAAGAAGCTTCAATGGTGCCATATTGCGTACGTGGCTCTAACGTGAATTCTCAGTTGGAACAG